>NZ_BAAJMC010000015.1:0-94286 GCF_057551365.1 Colwellia sp. KS18-150
TCAGAGACCATATTAACCGTGTATTTCGGTATCTCAACAACCAAGTCTTCTTCTTCAACAATAGCTTGGCAACTTAGACGTGATTCAGGCTCTAACCCCCAAGCTTTATCTAGCATATCATCTTCTAATTCATCAGACTCTTCAATTGAATCAAATCCTTCACGGATGATGACATGACATGTGGTACATGCGCATACTTTTTCACAGGCATGCTCTAAGTCAATATCATTTTTTAGAATAGTATTTAAGACAGTATCGCCTTTATCCGCTTCTAACACTGCACCTTCTGGGCATAACTCTTCATGAGGTAATACAATAATTTTTGGCATTTTTAGTTCTCTGTTAACTTTTACAATTTTTCAACTGACTGGCCGCTTAAGGCCTTATTAATTGAGCTATCCATTCGACGCTCAGCAAAAACAGCACTAGCTTGATCTAATTTTTCTATTGTCGCTTCAATAGCATCAGCATCGTCACCTTGGCTAATATCTGCCAATAGCTTTATAACATCTTCAATAGCTGTAGTTTCGTCTACTGAAAGTAAATGGTTATCTTGTTTAATAGCCGCTTGAATCGATTCAATGACTCTTGCAGCTTCAACTTGCTGCTCTTTAAGCATACGCGCATCTATATCTGCTTTAGCATGACTCATAGAGTCTTTTAGCATTTGGGTGATCTTGCTATCGTCTAAACCAAATGAAGGTTTAACCTCGATACTCGACTCTACACCTGATGATTTTTCCATCGCTGTCACTGATAACAGACCATCGGCATCAACTTTAAAAGTAACACGAATATGTGCCGCTCCTGCGGTCATTGCAGGAATACCACGCAGCTCAAAGCGTGCTAAAGAACGACAATCATCTACTAATTCTCGCTCACCTTGCAACACATGAACCGCCATCGCCGTTTGTCCGTCTTTAAAGGTGGTGAACTCTTGTGCTTTCGCAACAGGGATTGTGGTATTACGAGGAATAACTTTCTCCACCAAACCACCCATGGTTTCTAAACCTAATGACAAAGGAATAACGTCAAGAAGTAACATGTCGCTATCAGGTTTATTGCCGGCAAGAATATCAGCTTGAATTGCAGCGCCAATGGCAACGACTTTATCTGGATCGATGGAAGTTAATGGCGTTTTATTAAAATACTTTTCTACTTCACTGCGCACTAGAGGAACACGAGTAGAGCCACCAACCATTACAACTTCAATTACTTCATCAACGCTAATACAGGCATCTTTTAGACTACGGCGACAAGCACGTAAGGTCTTTTTCACCAGTGATGAAATAATACCCTCAAACATTGATTTAGTCAGTGTATAAGTCCAAGTACTTTCACTTGAAACACTGACATTTATTTCTACGCTATCTTGTGTGGTTAACTGCTCTTTTGCCGAGCAAGCCTGTTGCATAAGCTGTCTTTCAAGCGAAGGGGAAAGTGGTCTTGTTAACCCCGACTGTTCAACAAAATAATCGGCTAATGCAACATCAAAATCATCACCACCTAAGGCCGAGTCGCCTCCTGTTGCAAGGACTTCAAACACACCTTTATTAAGGCGTAAAATTGAAATATCAAAAGTACCACCACCTAAATCATAGATAGCAATAACACCTTCTTGACCTGAATCCAAACCGTACGCTACAGCGGCAGCCGTTGGTTCATTTAATAAACGTAGTACATTAACACCAGCCAATTTAGCCGCATCTTTTGTACTTTGACGCTGAGCATCATCAAAGTGTGCCGGTACAGTAACCACGACACCTGTTAACTCACCACCGAGTGCTTGTTCAGCACGTTGACTCAAAGACTTTAAAATTTCTGCCGAAACTTGTACAGGGTTAATATTACCCTGGCGAGTGACAATTTCTGGATGGTTCTCATCGCCACAAAACTGGTAAGGTAAAGAAGGATATTTACTTTGTATATCACTTAACGAGCGACCAATTAAACGTTTTGCTGAAACAATGGTATTTTGTGCATCACTAACACTTAATGCTTTCGCATCATCACCCACTAATATGGAATTTTCTTGATATGTCACTATTGACGGGAGAATATCGCGACCTTGGTGATCAACAAGCGTTGTAGCTTCACCACTTTGCACACTAGCGATTAATGAATTTGTTGTACCTAAATCGATACCCGCAGCTAATCTATGCTCATGAGGTACTGTACTTTGACCGGGTTCTGCTATTTGTAATAAAGCCATGGGTTCTTAATTTTATAAGTTAGTTTGTTAGGCTAAGGCCTAACTTACACAATGAAAGTTACTCATCATCAAAGAGGCTATCTTCTAAACGCTCTACTTCGATATTAAGTTTTTGATAAAATTTTAATTTACGTAAATTATCACAGGCAAGTAAGTTAGCCGCATCCGTATTTTCATTCACTTGCGTTTGCAATAAAGCAAAATGCTGTTGGTATTCTTGCGCTAATTCTTGTTGAGCAGACTCTAGCGCAGAATCAATATCATCAGAAAATTTAACTTCCGCTAACATCTCTCTCAATTCCATTTGCCGCATCAAAAAGCTAGTATCGCCAAAAGTATGTTGCTCATTGGGCAACTCAACACCACGAAGCGTAAGAAGGTATTCAGCTCGCTTTAGCGGTTGTTTCAACGTTTGATAGGCATCATTAATTTCAGATGATTTTTGCACTGCGATTAACTGCTCTTGAGAAGAGGCATGAGCAAAGCGATCTGGATGAACGGCCTTTTGCAACGATTGATACGTTTGAGATAATTGTGCTAAATCGATATCAAAAGATATTTCGATATCAAATAATTGAAAGTAATTCAAAATAATACTCACGGATATTTATATAAACTGTGACTAGATAATTTTTAAATTATAACAAATTTAGCTTGAAGATAGTTTGTTCTGCTGCAAGGCAAAAGCACGGAGTTGACGTTAGTCAATGAGTACTTTCAACGATGCAACAGAGCAAAATAGCAATAAGATTAATTTGTTATTACTTGTTAGACGTTGAAAGACTCTCCACACCCACACTCACCTTTGGCGTTAGGGTTAGTGAATTTAAAACCTTCATTCAAGCCTTCTTTAACAAAATCTAGCTCAATGCCTTCAAGATAAACCAGACTTTTAGTATCGATGATAATTTTAACATCTTCGATATCAAAAACATTATCGTCTTCATTAAGGTCATCAACGAACTCAAGTACATAAGCCAAACCTGAACAGCCTGTTGTTTTAATACCTAAACGCAAACCAAGGCCTTTACCTCGATTTGTCATAAAAGATTTAACACGCTCTGTTGCCGCTGGCGTCATGATAACTGACATACTTCTTATCCTGTTTTCTTATTGACTAATGAGTCATTAACCATTTTTACTTTTATAGTCTTCAATAGCCGCTTTAATTGCATCTTCAGCTAAAATTGAACAGTGAATTTTTACTGGTGGTAACGCTAATTCTTCAGCGATAGCAGTATTTTTGATTTCACCAGCTTCATCAATTGATTTACCCTTCACCCATTCAGTCACTAATGAACTAGAAGCGATGGCAGAGCCACAACCGTAGGTTTTAAATTTAGCATCTTCAATAATGCCTTCATCTGAAATTTTTAACTGTAATTTCATAACGTCACCACAAGCGGGTGCGCCAACCATACCAGTTGCTACTGATGGATCACTTTTGTCCATAGAGCCCACGTTACGCGGATTTTCATAATGGTCGATTACTTTTTCACTATAAGCCATTTTTCTTTCTCCTCACTGTGACAATAGGCAGAGCCTAGTGTCCAGCCCATTCAATTGAGTCTAAGTCGATACCGTCTTTAAACATTTCCCAAAGCGGTGACATGTCACGTAAGTGACCGATAGATTTTTGTATGATATTGATTGCGTGATCTATTTCTTCAGTAGTCGTGAAACGACCGAAACTAAATCGAATAGAACTGTGCGCCATTTCATCATTTAATCCTAATGCACGAAGTACATAAGAAGGCTCTAAACTAGCAGAAGTACAAGCGCTGCCTGATGATACTGCTAAATCTTTCAATGCCATAATCAATGATTCACCTTCAACGAAGTTGAAGCTTACATTTAAATTACCTGAATAACGCTTATCAGCATCACCATTAATGAAGACTTGCTCCATGCTATTTAAACCTGCCCATAGGCGGTCGCGCATAGCTGTTACATGCTCAAGATCTTGTTGCATTTCTTCTTTAGCGATACGGCAAGCTTCACCCATACCAACAATTTGATGCGTTGCTAGTGTGCCAGAGCGCATACCACGTTCATGGCCACCACCGTGCATTTGTGCTTCTAAGCGAATACGTGGTTTACGACGTACGTATAGAGCACCAATCCCTTTAGGGCCATACATTTTATGTGCAGATATTGATAATAAATCTACTTTTAAATGCTGAAGATCAATGTTGATTTTACCGGCACTTTGCGCAGCATCAACATGGAATATAATTTTACGAGCACGACACATCTCGCCAATTTCGCTAATGTCTTGTATAACACCAATTTCGTTATTTACGTGCATGATACTTACTAAAATAGTGTCATCACGCATTGCTGCTTCAAGCTTATTAAGGTCAATCAAGCCATTTTCTTCAGGATCAAGGTAAGTAACTTCAAAACCTTGCCTTTCAAGTTCACGACACGTATCAAGAACCGCTTTATGCTCGGTTTTACAAGTAATGATATGCTTGCCTTTTTTGTCGTAAAAATTGGCAGCACCTTTAATAGCAAGGTTATCAGATTCAGTGGCACCAGAGGTGAACACAATTTCACGAGGGTCGGCATTAATCAATTCTGCGATTTGATTACGTGCTATATCTACAGCTTCTTCGGCTTGCCAGCCAAACTTATGCGAACGTGACGCAGGGTTACCAAAATGACCATCGGTGGTCATGTATTGCACCATTTTTTCTGCTACACGTTTATCAACAGGGGTAGTAGCTGAGTAATCAAAATAAATAGGTAGCTTCATTTGCTCTCTTTCTCCACTTGTACGGATTTTCTAAAATCGATCTAAAAAATTAATACATTACATATTAATAGGAATAATGGTTTCAAACGAAGGTTCTTTCTTCGTAGAAATATGTATCTCATCTTGTCGTTTAGAAACAGTTTTCACGTCACTTTTAGCCACTAATTCTGCTAGGGTAATATTTTGTAAAAACTCTTCTATTCGGTTGCTTAACCCTTCCCATAATGAATGAGTTAAACATTGTTCTCCGCCTTGGCAATTGCCTTTACCTTGGCATTTTGTTGCGTCAACGCTTTCATTTACAGCACTAATAACATCAGCAACAGCAATTTGAGCAGAGCATTTTCCTAAACGATAACCACCGCCAGGACCTCGAATGCTAATGACCAAACCATTTTTACGCAGTTTTGAAAATAACTGCTCTAAATACGAGAGTGATATTTCTTGTCGCTCTGAAATGTCAGCTAATGACACCGGACCATTGGCAGCGTGTATAGTTACATCTAACATTGCTGTAACAGCATAGCGACCTTTAGAGGTTAGTTTCATAATGTACTCTTTCGTGCATAGAAATTTTATACGTTGCCAAATAAAAACTTTCGGCTTAGCAAAACTACTTGTTCATAGCCTATTGGCGCGCAATTTTACATAACCTTAAAATTTAATCAAGTATATACCTGACTAATATACTCAAGTATTTTACACCAACTTCTTTGCAGCGAAAAGGAATAGTTGACTATTTTAGTCAACTATTATTTCAATTGTTCGATAAAGACATGAAAAACAATGATTTTTAGATAAATTAAATTTCAGGATCAAAGCTAGCAACTTTAAGCTCACGACGTTTAGCGGCAGCTTTTTCATCTTCAACAAATTCACCTACTCTTAATTCAGGTAAGCTTTCGGAGCAAACATCGCCTCCTAGGTTATTGACTTCTTTACACAGATTAGCGACTTTATCGTCCATTAAGTGCATATGATCTAACAATCGACCTATTGCTTTTGCGACCGGGTCAGGATTGTCGGTAGAAACGGCATAAGCATCAAAACCAAATTTCTTCGCGGCTTTATTTCGAGATTCTTTACCATCGTGACCATTTAACTTTTCTTCAGAATCTAGTAATGAATTACCATTACTATTCTTGCTGCTTACAATACGGGCAGGAATACCTACTGCGGTTGCATTTTCAGGCAGATCTTTTACCACAACGGAATTAGAGCCTACTTTACCACTCTTCCCTATAGTAATAGGACCCAGTACTTGAGCACCTGCACCGATAACAACATTATCTTCTAAAGTAGGATGACGCTTACCAGAGTTCCAACTTGTTCCCCCTAGTGTTACACCATGATATAAAGTGACATCATCACCAATTTCAGCCGTTTCACCAATAACAACGCCCATGCCATGATCGATAAAAAATCGGCGACCGAGTGTTGCACCGGGATGAATCTCTATACCTGTTAACCATCGAGAAAAGGTCGATAAACTTCGTGCTAACAATTTCCAATTTGCACGCCATAATCGGTGACTTAAACGGTGTAACCAAATAGCATGCAATCCTGGGTAATTCAGCAATACTTCAAAGGTAGTGCGTGCTGCGGGATCTCTGTCAAAAACACTGTTAATGTCTTCTTTCATGCGGGTGAACATACTTTTTCCTTACATACTTCTCTAGTTGAGATTTAGACTTACTTATTAGCGGCTCTTTCGATTGAAGCTAAGATACCACGCATCATTTTAATTTCTTTTACATCTGGACGAGCACGATTATATAAACGTCTTAATTTCGTCATTACCAAACCTGGGTGTTTATCACCAATAAAGCCAGTTGCTTTAAGTGCATCCTCAAAATGTTGATAAAAGCGTTCAGTTTCTTCCGATACTGGATATGCTTCATCATCTTCATTATTTGCGCTAGAAGAACCCTTGCCGACATAACTGCCGTTACCTGTACTTTGTTCCTCACTTGCATCCGCTAGTGATAATAAGTAGCTAGTACGAACTTCATAACTTAATGTTTGTACAGCCATCGCAAGGTTTAAAGAACTGTAGTCTGGGTTAGCTGGAATTTGCACATGAAAATGACAAAGCTGTAACTCTTCATTAGTTAAACCACTGCTCTCTCTACCAAAAACTAAAGCGACAGGATAATCGTTTGCTTCAGCCACCATCTTTTCACCACAGTTTCTAGGCTCAAGCATAGGCCATGGAAGTGTACGCGAGCGAGCACTTGTGCCAACGACTAAACCACAATCACTTATCGCTTCACTCAATGTACTAACCACTTTTGCATTAGCCAATACATCAGTAGCACCTGCTGCTAAAGCTTGTGCTTGCCCATTCGGCATTTCGATAGGATCAACTAATATAAGTTGGCTTAATCCCATTGTTTTCATCGCTCGGGCAGCGCTACCAATATTTCGACAGTCTGATGTGTTTACTAACACAATACGAACTTGCTCTAATAAATTACTTTTCTTTGCTGGTGAATTCGAATCTGACATTTTACTCTACGCTCATATTTAGCTTTTATTTAGGGATAAACTACCCTGCTTCATGCCTAAGATTCTACCATAGAAGATTACTGCTGTGCTTGTTAAAAAGCACGTATTATCAATAAACCAAGTTTGTTTAAGCTAGTTTATTTTTCTATATGAAATTATATTTAAACAATAATATTTTATTACTTAAAGTATCGCCGTCTATTTATTGAACGTTTTATGAATAACTTTATCGCCAAAGGTTTAAAATTTTGCTATACTTCGCGCGCTTGAATTTTGAGGATGTTTTTCTTCAATTCAGCATCGTTCTTTTAAAAGCCATTTACAAATAGGTACTCTATTATGCATCCCATGCTAAATATTGCCGTGCGCGCTGCGCGCAATGCAGGAAAAGTTATTATCCGCTCTTTTGAGCAACTAGATAAAGTTGAAGTTGAATCGAAAGGCACTAACGACTTTGTTACCAGTGTTGACACAGCAGCTGAACAAGCAATTATTGAAACTATTCGTAAATCATACCCAGAGCACACTATTGTTGGTGAAGAGTCTGGCGTATTAACAGGCTCTGATGATGACTATCAATGGATTATTGATCCTCTTGATGGCACCACAAACTTTATTAAAGGTATTCCTCATTTTGCCGTTTCAATCGCATTGAAAGTAAAAGGCAAACTTGATCAAGCTGTTGTGTTTGACCCTATTCGCGGTGAACTTTTTACTGCAAGTAGAGGTAAAGGAGCACAATTAAATGGCATGCGTATTCGTGTTAAAGCTCATAAAGACTTATCTGCAACAGTTTTAGCTACTGGCTTTCCTTTTAAACACAAGCAACATACTAATGCTTACATGGCAATGTTCGCTTCATTATTTCAAAAAACTTCAGATATGCGTAGAGCTGGCTCTGCGGCTCTTGATTTGGCATACGTTGCTTCTGGTCGAGTAGATGGTTATTTTGAAATAGGTTTAAAGCCTTGGGATACCGCGGCAGGTGAATTATTAGTTATTGAAGCTGGTGGTTTAGTGACAGATTTTACTGGCGGCCATAACCACGTGAAATCAGGTAATATTGTAGCTAGTAGTACTCGATTACAAAAAGAAATATTAAAAAGCATCCGCCCACATTTGGGGGAAGCACTAAGTAAGTGATATAACCAGAACTTACTTATGTGCTAAGTTGATATAATTTTTTTTTATTAAAAAGCGCCTTATGGCGCTTTTTTTGCTTTACTTACTTTATGAGCAAAGATTAATAGTAGTAACCACAATGATAATTCCACCTTCAAATAAACAAGCATTTCTTTCTGGCGAAGTCGCATTAGTCGGCGCAGGACCAGGCGATCCTGACTTATTAACTTTACAGGCCTATCGTTTTATTCAGCAGGCTGAAGTCGTCATTTACGACCGATTAGTTAGCGCCGAGATAATGGCCTTACTCCCTGAAAACTGTAAAAAAATTTATGTTGGTAAAAAGCAAGCAGACCATCGTGTCCCTCAGGAAGGTATTAATCAATTACTAGTCGATCATGCCAAGCTAAATAAAAGAGTTTTGCGATTAAAAGGTGGTGACCCCTTTGTTTTTGGTCGCGGTGGCGAAGAAGCCCAATTTATACTTGCTAACGATATTCCTTGTCATATTGTGCCAGGAATGACTGCTGCTTCAGCCTGCTCTAGCTATGCAGGTATCCCGCTAACTCATCGACAAGTTGCCCAATCTTGCACCTTAATAACCGGTAATGTGCAAGATAATGGTGCATTAGATTTACCATGGCAGACCTTAAGTGATACAAAACAAACTGTCGTCTTTTACATGGGTATAAAAAGTTTACCGATTATCACTGAACAATTAATTAATGCTGGACGTAATGAAAACACTCCTGCGGCATTAATTCGAAAAGGAACACATTCAGATCAACAAGTGGTAAAAGGCTCTTTAAAGAACTTAGCTGAATTAGTAACGCGTCATAATATTAAGCCACCGAGCTTAATCATTATTGGTGATGTTGTTAATACATTTGATGCCGGACAATTACAAAACTTAGGCTATTTATCGCCGAATTATAATAGTACAAACAAAAATGAAATCACTAGCAAATCGTAACAAAAATGTAACAATCCTTAATAAAAACTAGTAAAACTAGTCCGTTTTTCGTACAGTACATTATTCAATTAGACTTTAGTCTATAAAGTTCGCTAGATAGATGGATTTGTAACGCTTTCTTGCCATTGGTAAGCCTGCAAAATAACGACTTTAAAAGATCTAATTAAGTTGTAACAACTCTGCCAAAGAGCAGATAAATATAATAAATAAGACTATTACAATGGCTGCGCAATTAAGCGAAGATTTATCACAATTTAAAACAATTATATTAAGTCTGATTTCATACGCTGTTCATCCTAAATTAGACACCTTAATTGAAAAACTAACTCCTGAGCTTCCAGGCTCTAAGCGCTTCCTAATCAAAATGGAAATAAAGCGCTTATCCAAACCATGTAATTTAGTGATGGATTTTCGTCCATATTTTGATCATTGTCAGCCAGTACAACATGAAAACGTTTGTCATTATTTGGATGAAATATCTAAAACGCTTTTCGTTGACAGCGTCAAAAACAATCGAGGCTTGTTTAGTATTCATATTTACAATGAGCTAAATGAAAAAGCTAAATTACGTCATCGAGCTATGGTTAATGCTGAAAATGAAGCTAAAGCTCATAGCAAAATTGCCATTGAAGAAGTACAACAAGTCAGCCTAGTCAATGACGACTTTTTTGATGAACCACAAGTGAATGCGAAATCAAAATGTCGGTTGTTCAGTTATGATCCTCTCGGAATGTCAAAAAAAGGCAAACTGGAAGTGGGAATTGAAGTATCTCCCCTAGATGTAAATGCGAGTGGCTGCGTAATTAAAACCCCATTACAAGCAATAGTTGATACCAGTGAGGTCGTCTATTTATGGTTTTACGATCATGATAGTGTTTTAGACTTTCAAGATGAAATTGTCCTTGAGTACACAGTTGAAGATCATAAGAGACCACAATCAGGGAAATCTAGCCATTATTTACTTAAGTTAAGTCAAGTTTCTGATAATAAGATGCTTGGCGCACTTAATGACTTATTAACTAAGCGCGTTCAATTACTTAATAAATCCCAAAGTAAACAAATACAGCCATTAATCGCTTCTATCAATGCTAAATGTCATGAGCAATTCTTATTAAGTAATACACTAGATATCCCAATGCTGTGCGCACGGTATCAGACGGGTTGGCGACCGTCTATCAGTTTACAAACTCCGAGTAACCTCGGTTTGTGGAACTTCTTTGCTGAAGAAGATGGTTATGAACCCCTAACGCGCTTATTTGGTAATAAAGAAATTCAAGCAGCTTTAAATAGTCAACAAGAGTTCGATGATTACGCTTATATACTTAAGCATCAATACCTTGAAAATGATCAAAATAAACAGCAATTTGTTATTATTTGGCAAAGCCAGTTAGCAAACGACTATGCTGCAAGTAGCCTTTTAAGTAAGCAAATCCTTACGGGTGATTATCGTTACATTCGCTTAAGAGTGTTGAAAGTTAATGCCCAACAAGACGCTCATGTCCCTAGTGCATTACCTGATTATATTAGCCCTGCAATGGCGGTTTTAAATCGCCCTCATAATAAGCAAACGTCGACATTACTTAAAGCAAGTAGCCAACTCGCTATATTAACAGATGTTACTGAGCTTAATGATGTTTTAGCGCTACATGATGCACTTGCAGTTACAGATGTACAGCAGTCCAGTGAAACTGCACTTAAGTTTCCAGCAAAATTTTCACTGCCCAAATTAGCTAGAAAGTCCACTATGGAAGTGGTTGCTATAAATAATAATGACTTACGTACTGAAGATAGGTTTGAGTGCGAATTAGCATTAACCTTAAGTTATAGTGATAAGCTGCCAATCAATATTAAAGGTAAAACCAAAAATATATCTACCAAAGGTATGTTAATTGAACTAGAAAAACCTGTTAAGTTAAAGCCTGGCTCAGACCTTCGTCTTAAAATAGAAGTTCCGTATCGTGGTAAATTGTTAGCCATGCCAAACCAGTCATATCAATTGCTTAGTAGTCAAGATGATCGTCTGTTACGTGTCGTCATCAATGGTCATGACAATAAGCATGCTGCTTGCCAAGCATTTCGTGAATATATTTATCAAAACATGGATAATCTACCTCATTGCGGCTTCGAGCAAGATAGTATTTATGGCCTTCAAAAAGCAATGCGTAATATATACGCCAATAATCATTTATCTGTGCCCTTCTTCATACACCAAGATAAACGTCAGTGGCATATTAGCTCTGTTGCAATGAATCAACACACGCAAATTAAACCTTTTGATGACGAAGAAGCGTGTCCAAAAGCATTACTGCTAAAAATGGTTGAACAAGAAAAGTTTAGAAATTATTGTTTATCATTACTCAATAGAATAAATGCTGAAAAACCCATCGAAGTTTTTTATATTTTAACTATACCGAGGAAATCACAATCGAGTGAACAATTCACCTTTTGGTTTAGCGATATAAAACAACTACAAACTAGCGGCAAGCTTAACAATGTACTCGATAAAATACGCAGTATTAAAAAGCCTAGTATTCTTAGAGTACAACTGTCTAAACCGAGTAAAATAATCGATAAGTATTTTCGTGACGAGTTAAGTTATCTTGAACAAATTTCTGCATCACATGCGCATGATCTTACTAATGCGATGTCCTTGATGACTGGAATTGGTGAGATCACCGATCATACAGAGCAAGTGCTACAACTGTTTGACAATTTTATTGTCAAACAGGAATTAGCGAATGCAGGCTAGTCACTTCAATAAAATTAACTGTTAAGGCTACTTTATTTTGGTTGGTTAGCTTGTGATCTGGCACGGCGAGGTTTATGACGCTTACCAGCAGGCTTAGTATTAGCATTGTTGTTTTTAGACTGCGCCTGATGCCCCTTAGATAAATGCTGCCCATCTTTATGCTCAACTTTGGTCGTATTAGGCTTTTTAATTTTTTTTGGTTTTTTGGCTTTTAAAGGCCTTAGTTGACGAGACTCTCCTAGCTCATTCACTGGTGTGAATTTATCTAACGGTTTACGCTCGATATGCTGTTGAATAACATGCTCGATATCCCATAATAATTTTAATTCATCAGCGCAAACTAAAGACACAGCTTGACCTGTGTTACCTGCTCGGGCTGTTCGCCCAATACGGTGAACATAATCTTCTGGCACATTAGGTAAGTCAAAATTTACCACGTTAGGTAATAGATCTATATCGATTCCACGAGCCGCAATATCTGTTGCCACTAAAATTTGTACTCGGCCATCTTTAAAAGAAGCGAGCGCTTTTGTACGTGCTCCTTGGCTTTTATTACCATGGATAGCTGCTGCAGTTAATCCTTCAGCCTCTAGATGGCGAGTCAGCTTATTAGCGCCATGTTTAGTTTTAGTAAACACCAGAACTTGTCGCCAATTATTCTCTTTAATTAAATGGGTCAGTACAGCTGGTTTGCGCTTTTTATCTACCGCGGTTAACCATTGAGTCACTTTTTCTGCGGTAGAGTTTTCTGGATTCACCGAAATTTCTAATGGTTTATGTACTAAGCCTTTCGCCAAAGCACGAATATCAGGTGAAAACGTTGCCGAAAAGAGTAAGTTCTGTCTTTTAGCCGGCAGAACGGCAATTATTTTTTTGATGTCGCGAATAAAGCCCATATCCAACATGCGATCGGCTTCATCCAAGATAAGTACTTCAAGTTGTGAGAACTTCACTGCATTTTGATTATATAAATCAAGCAATCTACCTGGCGTCGCGACTAATACATCAACCCCTTGTCTTAAGCGCATCATTTGTGGGTTAATTTTAACGCCGCCAAATACAACGGTAGAGTGTAAATTTAAATACTTACCATAGCCGGTGATACTGTCACTCACCTGCGCAGCTAATTCACGCGTTGGTGTTAATACTAAAGCACGAACATTGTTTGCTGCTACCTTAACGCCTTTTTGACTACTTAAGCGTTGTAATAAAGGCAGGGTGAAACCAGCTGTTTTTCCGGTACCCGTTTGGGCAGCCGCCATAACATCTTTACCTAAGATAACCGCAGGAATCGCCTGTGCTTGGATAGGTGATGGAGTATCATAACCTTGATCACGTACCGCTTTTAACAGTGGCTCTGATAGGCCTAATTCGGTAAATTTTTGCACAGTTGAACTCATAAATAATCTCTTGATGTAAAGTTGCGATAGAAGGACAGCGAGTTATACCAAGTACATTAATTAATTGACCACTTAGCGAGAATTAAATTAGTGTAATTGGTATTAAAGGCGTGCAGCATACAGCAAGGGTCATTGAATTGGTACAAATATAGTTTAAACACTGCTCTCTAAAAACAATAAAGCCGAGCAACAGTGTTGCTCGGCCTTTTAAAACGGTTAACAGTGAATGCTTTTTAAGGCATCATCATTTCGTCTTGTTCTTCACCTTCTTTCTCAATAACTTCCGGGATTAAATCTTCTCTGGAAATACCTAAAGATAATGCCACTAACGATGCTACGTAAATTGAAGAGTAAGTACCTACAAAAACACCAAATAATAAAGCGGTGGCAAAACCGTGAATTAAGGCACCACCTTTAAAGAATAACGCCGCTAATACTAATAACGTTGTTATTGAAGTGATGAAAGTACGACTTAACGTTTGAGTTAAAGAAATATTAATAATATCTTCTGGCAGCGTATCACGTATTTTTCTAAAGTTTTCTCGAATACGATCTGAGACCACAATAGTATCATTGAGTGAATAACCAATTACGGCCAATATTGCTGCAAGTACCGTTAAATCAAACTCTAATCCTAAAATTGAAAACAAACCTAAAGTAAGTAGTACATCGTGAAATAAAGCCACAACAGAGCCAATAGCAAAACGCCATTCAAACCTGAAAGCAACGTAAACTAAAATACAGATCAGTGCTGTTAGCATAGCTAAACCACCCTGCTCTGCTAATTCATCACCAACACTTGCGCCAACAAATTCGATACGACGCATATCAATTTTTTGACCTGTACCGTTTTCAAGTATGGACAGTATTTCATTACCTAGCATTTCAGCTTTAACATCTTCGCGTAGGCCAAGACGAATAACGACATCACGACTACTGCCATAAAACTGAACTTTGGCATCATCATGACCATTTTCTTGCATTAGACTACGTAAGTTTTGTAAGTCTGCCGCTTGTTCAAAACCCACTTCGATAAGCGTTCCACCGGTAAAATCTAAACCAAAGTTTAATTTATTGGTAGCTAGAGAAGTTATCGCTACTATCATTAATACCGCACTGAAAACCATCGCGAATTTGCGATACTTCATAAAGGAGACGGTTTCTTTCAATCGTAAAATTTGCATAATATTTAAATTCCCGTCTTATCTATATTGGTAGCTTTTTAAGGCTTTTACCGCCCCAAATTGCATTAACTATGGTTCTTGAGCCTACCACTGAAGTGAACATTGATGTCAATATACCGATAGACAATGTTACCGCGAAGCCTTTCACAGGGCCTGTACCAACAGCAAATAAAATTAGCGCTGCAATTAAGGTGGTGATGTTGGCATCAATAATGGTTGAAAATGCTGCATCATAGCCTTGATGAATAGCTTGCTGGATAGTTTTACCTTCACGTATTTCTTCTCGAATACGCTCAAATATCAAAACGTTTGCATCTACTGCCATACCAACAGTTAAAACAATACCCGCCATACCAGGCAAGGTTAACGTGGCTCCGGGGATCATTGACATCACACCAACAATTAACACTAAGTTTGCACCTAATGCAAAGTTAGCAACAATACCAAAAGCTCGGTAATAGATAATCATAAAGATAAAGACTAGACCAAAGCCCATCATAATCGCTTGGAAGCCAAGTTGTACATTTTCAGCACCTAACGTTGGACCAACAGTACGCTCTTCAACAATCGTTATTGGTGCAATTAACGCACCTGCACGTAATAATAACGCTAAATTATGTGCTTCTGCTTGAGAGCCTGCACCAGTAATACGGAAGCTTTTTCCTAATCGAGCTTGAATAGTGGCAACCGAAATAACTTCTTGTACTTTTTCAAAGATAATGTTGCCTTCAGGGTCACGTCGCTCAGTAGGCTTATATTCAATAAATACCGTAGCCATTGGTTTACCAATATTACTCTTAGTGCCGTTTGACATTTTAGAGCCACCGGCACTATCAAGTGAAATATTAACTTGCGGACGAGAATATTCATCAAAACCTGATTTAGCATCTGTGATGTGATCACCCGTCAGCATAATACGTTTTTTCAGTAACGTTGGCTTACCATCTTTATCCGTTAATAGAATAGAATTAGCTGGTACGCGACCATTTAGTGCGGCTGATAAGTCACCTTCGGTATCAACTAATCTAAACTCGATAGTTGCCGTAGCATTAAGGATCTCTTTAGCTTTAGCTGTATCTTGAACACCCGGTAATTCAATAACAATATGTTTCTTACCTTGGCGCTGAACTAGCGGCTCGGCAACACCTAATTCGTTAACACGGTTACGAATAATGGTAATATTTTGTTGAAGGGCGTATTCACGAATCTCTTTGAGTTTCACCTCAGTCATTTTCGCCGTTAAGGTTAACGTATCTTCATCGGTATCAAGTAATAAATCGCGATAGCGTTTTTTCAATAACGATTGACCTGCGTCTAAGTCTTCAACTTTTCGAAATTTAACCACTATGGCATCATTATCTTCTTTTACGCTACGATAACGAATTTTTTCATTACGTAAATCACCACGAAAATCAGCAACCATGCCTACTTTGGCTTTATTAATGGCTTCTTTCATATTAACTTCCATTAAGAAGCTAACACCACCACTTAAATCCAAACCTAATTTCATTGGTGCACCACCAATGCTTGCTAGCCAATCAGGCGTATCAGGCGTTAGGTTTAGAGCAACTGAATACTGTTTACCTAAGTTATCATCAAGTACATCACGCGCTTTTAATTGCTCTTCGGTGTTTTTAAAACGTGTTAATATTTGACCATTTTCTAAAACGATACTGGCATAGTCAATTTCGTTTGCAGCCAAATGCCCTTTAATTGTGTCAAGGGTGGTAACATTTGCTTCAACACCACGTAATCCCGACACCTGTACAGCAGGATCTTCACCATACAAGTTAGGAGTGGCATAGAGCGCACCAAGTGCAACGATAAACGCCACCATCAGTGTTTTCCATAAAGGGTATCTATTTAACACAATCTGTCCTTTTTATTACTTAAATCTAATTCTATAACTACAAAACTATAACGGTAGTATTCAAGCTCGACGCTAGTTGTTGCTGTAGCAAAAGGAAACACGCAGTTGACGAACGTCAATGAGTATTTCCGATACTGCTACAGTGACAAATAGCTATGAGATTAAGTGCTACAAACTTTTCATTGTGCCTTTAGGTAATACTGCGTTTATTGCACCTTTTTGTACTGTCACTTCAGTACCTTCAGCGATGCTAACAACAATAAAGTCTTTTTCATCTGAAACTTTAACGATTTTACCAACAATACCACCTTGCGTTAATACTTCATCACCTTTTGATAAAGCTGACATTAAGCTTTTATGCTCTTTAACACGTTTAGCTTGTGGACGATAAATCATAAAGTAAAAAACTAAACCAAACACAGCTAGCATGATGATCATTTCCATACTGCCTCCTGCTGGGGCTGGAGCGGCTGCTGCGTGGGCTGTACTAATAAATAAACTCATAATATCCTCTTATACTTCTTTTAATAATAAATAAAATTGTGCTAAAAATAGCCTAAACTTGTTCACTACCTTCCGCTAACGGTGGTACGGGTTTATCCCTTAAGGCATAAAATTCTTCCACAAAGGCGTCTAATCTACCTTGCTCTATCGCATCACGCAAACCTTGCATAACTTTTTGATAAAAATGTAAGTTATGCAGTGTATTTAACTGTGATCCTAAAATCTCTTTACACTTATCCAAATGATGCAAATAAGCACGTGAATAATTTTTACAGGTATAGCAATCACATGTTGGATCTAAAGGTCCGGTATCAGTCTTATTACTGGCATTACGAATTTTAATCACACCCGTATTGACAAATAAATGACCGTTACGCGCATTTCGTGTTGGCATAACACAGTCAAACATATCGATACCGCGACGAACACCTTCAACTAAGTCTTCAGGTTTGCCTACTCCCATCAAGTATCGGGGCTTATTCTGGGGAATCAAGGGGGCGGTGTGATCTAATATGCGGATCATATCTTCTTTGGGCTCGCCTACTGATAAACCACCAATAGCATAACCATCAAAATCAATCGCTTTTAAGCCATTAACTGACACTTCGCGTAAATCTTCATACATGCCACCTTGTACTATACCAAAAAGCGCATTAGGACTATCGCCATGTGCATCTTTTGAACGTTGTGCCCAACGTAAAGATAACTCCATAGAGTCTTTAGATTCTTTATGTGTTGCTGGGTATGGCGTACATTCATCAAATATCATGACGATATCAGAATTTAAACTGCGCTGTACTTCCATAGAGCGCTCCGGCGTTAACATAATTTTCTCACCGTTTACTGGCGAGCTAAAGCGAACACCCTCTTCTGTAATCTTGCGCATTTTACCTAAGCTAAAGACTTGGAAGCCGCCTGAATCGGTTAAAATGGGTTTATCCCAATTCATATATTCATGTAAACCGCCATGTTGCTCAATTATATCTGTGCCTGGGCGCAACATTAAGTGAAAGGTATTACCTAAAATAATTTCAGCACCCGTTGCTGCAACTTCTTCTGTTTTCATACCTTTAACGGTGCCATAAGTACCGACAGGCATAAAAGCTGGGGTTTCGATTGTGCCACGGTCAAACGTTAAACGTCCTCGGCGCGCTTTACCATCGGTATTAAGCAGTGTGTATAGCATTTTTTTGTTCATAAATATTTCCTTTACCTACCAGCGAGACAGGCTGATGGTTGTTTACAATAGCGCGAATAAATTCCCGCTTACGATGTTTTCGTTAATTCTTGTTTAGTCAGAAACATGGCATCGCCATAACTAAAAAAGCGATATTTTTCACTGATTGCGTGTTGATACGCGTTAATAATATTGTCATAGCCAGCAAAAGCGCTAACTAACATTAATAACGTTGATTCAGATAAATGAAAATTAGTTAACAGTGCATCCACTAATTGGAATTCATAACCTGGGGTGATAAAGATATCTGTATCACCATAAAATGGCGTTAGCTCAGTACCTTTTTCTAGTGATGATTTAGCTGCACTTTCTAAAGAACGAACTGAAGTAGTGCCTACCGCAACGATTCGGCCGCCATTCGCTTTAGTGTTATTAATTTGTGCCACAACGTCTTCGCTAACTTCGACATATTCAGCATGCATAATGTGGTCAGCAATCTCATCCACTTTCACGGGCTGAAAAGTTCCCGCTCCCACATGCAGGGTAACAAAAGCTAATTCAACACCTTTAGCTTTTATTTGCTCTAATAATGCGTCATCAAAATGTAAGCCGGCTGTTGGCGCAGCGACTGCGCCTGGCTTTTCGTTATAAACCGTTTGATAACGTTCTCTATCGCTAGTTTCATCAGGTCTATCAATATAAGGTGGCAGTGGCATATGCCCTATTTCATCTAAAATGGAGAGTACAGATTGTTCTCCTTCAAACTTCAATTCAAATAATGCACCATGTCGAGCTACCATAGTGGCTTTAGCCTTACCTTCTAGCAGCAGCTCTGCGCCCACTTTTGGGGATTTGCTCGCGCGAATATGTGCCAACACCGTATTTTTATCGATTAAACGTTCAACCAATACTTCTATTTTACCGCCACTAGATTTTTGACCGAACATGCGAGCAGGAATAACCCGAGTATTATTAAAAACCAGCAAATCGCCTGCATTTAATTGCGATAAAATATCCGTAAAGCCTAAATCAGCAGTAGCGCCGGTATTGCCTTCTAGCACCATTAATCGACTCGCGGTTCGATCGGCTTTTGGAAATCGAGCGATTAGCTCGTTAGGTAAATCAAAGGAAAAATCTGAAACTCGCATGGTAATTAATTAAACTGCCTTTTTGCTTAAGCCGCCACAACGGAAGCCAAGCATATTGATGAAAACAAAACGCGTAATTTTAGTGCTCTACACTATGAATGGCAAGTGAAATAAGCAAAGTTAATTTGCCGACTCTGAATTGAAATTACCCTTGTTTGATACACAACAACATAATTGCTAATTATATTCAGTATTTATCTGAAATAACCTATCCAATCGCTATTTTTAAAGTATGCTCATAGATAATGAAAATTAAATAATAGACTGTCATTATGAATAACCTTGCTTTTTCTGTCGCTAAAACAATTATCAATGGCTTTGATCGCCATATACACCTTTTCATTGAAATCACTCAATCCGCCAAGCAACGATTTCAACAATGCCAATGGAGTGATGTTCAAAAAGCCGCAAAGGCAAGAACAACCTTTTATGAACAGCGAGTAAAAGAAACGTTTAATATAATTAAACAAGACTTTTTCATTGAAACCCTTGATGATGAATTATGGCTGCAAGTAAAAAAAGAGTTTATTGAATTACTTGCCTCTCATAATCAACCTGAATTAGCAGAGACTTTTTACAACTCTGTATTTTGCCGACTTTTTGAGCGAAAGTATTATCACAACGATTACATTTTCGTTGAAAGCACAGCACAACGTTTAGATGATAGACCTACTCCTAAAATTTATACTAGCTACAAACCCGCGGAGAAAGGTTTAAAGCAAACAATTTGCGAAATCATGAATTCACATAAAAGCACGGTGCCTTTCATTGATTTAGAAGCCGATGTGGACGTACTAATTAGTGCCTTTCGCCGCAAAGCCCACAAAACTCGCTTTAAGTTAGAAGATTTACAGTTTGATATTTTAAACTTTACTTTTTACCGTAATAAAGGTGCTTATCTTATTGGGCGAGTTATCTCCCCTGCGGGTGAAACGCCTTTTATTGTTTCGGTATTAAATAATGAACAGGGCAGCTTATATATAGATGCTTTGTTAACCGACAGTGAAGATATGGCGGTAGTTTTTGGTTTTGCGCGTGCTTACTTTTTTGTTGATTGCCAACACCCTTACGCTTTAGTTAACTTTTTACAAAGCTTAATGCCACATAAAACCAAAGCAGACCTATATTCATCCATCGGTTTTCATAAACAAGGTAAAACACAATTCTATCGAGATTTTTTAAACCACCTTGAGCAAAGTAATGATGAATTTGAGCTAGCCGCAGGGATAAAAGGTATGGTGATGTCGGTATTTACCCTGCCCTCATACCCCTATGTATTTAAAATAATTAAAGATAAATTTTCCCCTAGTAAAAACATGACTAAAAAAGATGTGAAAGGAAAATATCACTTAGTTAAGTTACACGACAGGGTTGGCCGTATGGCGGATACCATGGAGTATTCTGAAGTGGCTTTTCCCAAAAATAGATTCAACGATGAATTGCTAGCAGAGCTACAAAAAGTTGCCCCTTCTATTATTCGTTATGAAGGTGAAGGCGATGAAGAGTTACTTATTATTGAGCATTTATATATAGAACGTCGAATGGTACCGTTAAACTTGTATTTAGCTAAAGCGACAGATGATGAGATAAATAATGCTCTGTATGGGTACGGGCAAGCCATCAAGCAATTAATATCTGCTGATATTTTCCCTGGTGATATGTTACTAAAGAATTTTGGTGTTACACGTCACGGCAGAGTAATCTTCTACGATTATGATGAAATTACTTATATGAATGAGGTTAATTTCAGAGTTAAACCGATTGCCAGAACAGAAGAGCAAATTTACGCCGCAGAGCCTTGGTATTCAGTTGCTCCTGGTGATATGTTCCCGGAAGAGTTGGCTACTTTTGCTTTAGCTAACCCTAAGTATTTGAAGGCATTTAAACTCCATCACGAGGACTTATTAACGGCTGAGTACTGGCAGCAATGTCAGAAAAATGTTGCTGATGGTATTTATGAAGATGTTTACCCTTACCCTGACAAATTTAGGTTTTGTCGAATGAGAGAGAACAATTAATCAACAAAGTATACCTTGCGGAGCTTGTTAGCGGTTTAAGCCAATAACAAGCGCCGGTTAATAGCGAAGACATTTGTCTATTTAACAGACAAACAAACTAACATTTTAGAATAATTCGCGATTAAGGCTTTACCTTTGGCTACGCATCAGTATAATTCGAATCCGTTGCAGGGGTGTAGTTCCAATTGGTAGAACAGCGGTCTCCAAAACCGACGGTTGGGAGTTCGAATCTCTCCACCCCTGCCATTTTCCTTTCTAGTTCTATTTTCTTAAAGTAATCTCAAAATAACTGTCTGACATAAGCTTTCTTATCATCCTTAAGTCTGTCATTATTAGCCCAATATTAATAATCACTGTTCAACATTTCATTATGGCCATTACTCCTAGACAATTTGACCAACTCAGTGAAATGGGAATATCCCTTTGGCAAAGTCGCTCACAATCCTCAACAGAGCAAACGACTGCTGATACTTATTTAGCACAAAATCAACAAAGCTTAGCATTGCTCATTAAGCAACAACTATTCAGTGATATCTTGCTCTGTTTAAATTTAAGCGTTGGGGAAGTCGAAGCGAAAAATGATCATCTCGATGTTGGACTATTTAATTGGTACTTTAGTAATAACAATGTAGCTCAGCATGAATCAAGTACTCAAGAGCCGCCAATTTACTACATAGAAAATAAACTATTTAGTCCGAGCATTGATACTATATCCCAATCATCAACCTTAAAAAAACAGCTATGGCAAACACTAGCTAAGCATTTAGCATCATGACCGCATCTACTATTTTTTCCTCTATTACCTTAAATGATATCGATACTCTGATGCCGATAGAAGAGCAATGCCATTCACATCCATGGAGTAGAAAAACCTTTTCTACTTGTATTGGCGGTCGATATTTTGGTGAGAAACTAACTGAGACACTCACTGACAATCATCAGGTAATCAAAGGCTTTTATATTGGTGAACTTGTTATCGACGAAGCAACGCTAATGGATATTTGCGTTATACCGAGCGAGCAAGGTAAAGGCTATGGTAAAAAGCTGTTAAATCAATTTATTGAACAGGCTAAAGCTCAGGGCGCGCTAAAAATATGGCTTGAAGTTCGAGCGAAGAACATTAGCGCACAAATGTTATATATGAATGCAGGCTTTATTGAAACCGGTCGTCGCACTGGCTATTATCCAAGCGCCAGCGGTTTTGGCTATGAAGACGCGATAGTTATGTGCTTATCTTTATAGGTTAATAGTAAAAAACCTTCAAAACATCACACTAACCATTAAAACAATAAGTGATTATTTACAATATAAACAACCACTTATTAGTTATCAATTAGGTTTTTCATTTAATTACCTTTGCTGTCGATGATTATCCAAAGCATTCATTTCGGTATTCCATTGAGAAATATCTAAACGCTTTAACTGCCATATAAAATCACTGGTGTTACCCAACATAGTAACCAATTTATTTATCATACCAATCTCCTTTTAGTACTCACATTAATCACTGAATGTAGATGATTCTGAATCATCATAATCTACTTCTAGTTCTTTAAATGCTGCCATATTATTTTTAACAATATTATTGTTATTGGCTGACAAAGCGCGATTTAGATCAGCTAAGGCACCGGCATTATCATCAGATGCAAAACGAACAACACTACGATTACTGTATGCGATAGATTTGATAAACTTACTTCGGCTACTTCTCGCCTTTAAATTCGATAAAGCATCTATTGCTTGGCTACAAGCGGCGTTCGCTTTTTCATAATTATTCAGTTTGAAATTAGCGACACAAACCCCCGTTGCATGATCATAAGTCGATAATGCTTTTTCCCTTTCTGCGCTTAGCTTTTCCAAACCTGTCAAGTATTCGCCAGCAACAATTTCATTGCTGCCAACACTGCCTTTTATCACAGCTAGTTTTAAAGGCATAGAATTAACACTCGTTGTCACCAGTGAGCTAGCCGCCACTATCATAGCTATCAGTGAAGTAGATATTTTCAATATTTTCATTATTTTCTCCTTAAGTTAAGTAAAGTCTTTCGTTAAAGACAATGACACTTTAAAGAGATACGTTCGTAGCGACAAACGATAAAAAAACACCTAACGGATGAATAAATTTAACCTATCAGTGATAAATACAATCACCTTAACTTACAAAGTTTTCCTTAACCCAGCCAGCAAAAATAGTTAACTCAGGGGCTGATTCAATAAACTCATGCTGTAAAAGATAATATTTGTCATTAGTCACCAGCTCTTGTTCAAATAATCTAACTAATAGCTGCTCACTAAACCAAGCGCGGCTAATTGGCATGGGAATAAGTGCTATCCCCATGCCTTGCTGAGCCGCTCGAGCAACACCGAACATGCTATCCAATTGAATAATTTGTTTAGGATCAAAATTATCAAGGTCATTTTTATCAGCCCACTGATGCCAAGCCCATGGACGCGACAAATGTAGAATAAGAGGAACAGAGCTAAGTGCATCAAGCCCTTGGGCAGCATATTTGCTATAGAGTTTTTTATTACATGCAGGAACATATCGAACAGGAAATAATTCATGCACTACGCTGCTATTTGGTTTATCACGAGATAAAACAATAGAAAGATCAGTATTGGGCGTTACTTGGCTCGCCGTTTTGATAGTTTCTAACTGTAAGTTAATACTTGGATTTAATTCTGCCCATTGACTTAATTTAGGCACAAATATTTCGCTGGCAAAAAACTCAGGTAAACTAATAGATATAGTTTTATTTTGTTGGCTATTAGTAAAATCACTAATTGTTTGTTCTAAATTAGCAATAATTGGTTGAATAGAATTATAAAATTGTTTGCCTGCACTTGTTAGTTCAATTGATCGTGTCTGTCGTTTAAATAAGGTGATACCTAATTGCTCTTCTAAACTTTTAATTTGATGGCTAACAGCCGATGGGGTTAAATATAACTGTGAAGCGGCATGCTTAAAACTTAGACACTTTGCTGCAATACAAAAGGATCTTAATCCTCGAATAGGTGTTTGGATACTCATAATAGGTTCAAGTAAATAATAGACATATACCCTCAGCAATCATCACACCAAAAAAAATACCATAAAAAATCAAGGCATTAGAAAAAATTAAGTAAAACTATATATAATAGCTGAACTAATAACTTACTTCTGCTCAATAATGGTGCAAAAAAAAAGGGCACTCATGATGCCCTGACAAGAATAATGTTTGTCTAATTGCTAAGAAACCGGGGAAGACTTCTAAAACAAGATCAGGATATTCATTTTAGACAAAAGCAACAAACGATAAAAAATAACCTGATAGATTAAATAAATTCACCTGTCTCTTTAACACAAAAAAACATTTGGTAACTTGAACTGACTTATTTAGCAAAGCATATGTTTATACAATAAGTTAATCGCATTATTGGATAAGTTTTTACGGAGTTATGTTATGTCTTTTAAACACAGTCAATTGAAAAACCCAACAAGCAAATTTAATGAAGTTGCCGATGAAGTGATCGCCAATGCAATTAATGATATTTCATTACTGACCGGTTTAAGTACTTCTGATTGCTTATCATTATTAAAAGCTAAATACGATAGTAACAATACGGTTGATTACCACACTCACCACCAAGTTACACCGCCAATCATCGAGAGCGATGAGTCACAATTTATCGCAAAATTATTCCACTAAATTCAGTTTTTTTAAATTTTAATCGATATTCTGTATAAACCTTGCGCTTTTGAATGACTTCCACCTAGTAAATTCGCTATAATACGCCGTTTTTTATTTTTGTATCTTAGCCTAAAAGGTAGCTCGCATGTCAGTTCAGCAGGAACAAGTCGACCTTCGTCGCACGTTCGCCATTATCTCTCACCCCGATGCGGGTAAAACCACAATTACCGAAAAGGTATTATTGTTCGGTCAAGCTTTACAAAAAGCCGGTACAGTAAAAGGTAAAAAGTCAGGTCAGCACGCTAAATCTGACTGGATGGAAATGGAAAAAGACCGTGGTATTTCAATTACCACCTCGGTGATGCAATTCCCTTACAATGATTGTTTGGTCAACTTACTAGATACCCCAGGTCATGAAGATTTCTCAGAAGATACCTACCGAACATTAACCGCGGTCGACTCTTGTTTGATGGTTATCGATGTGGCTAAAGGTGTTGAAGCCCGTACGGTTAAACTGATGGAAGTGACTCGTTTACGTGACACCCCTATCATTACTTTTATGAACAAAATGGATCGTGATGTGCGCGACCCAATGGAAGTCATGGATGAAGTAGAAGATGTACTAAAAATAAAATGTGCGCCTATTACTTGGCCAATTGGTATGGGTAAAGAATTTAAAGGTGTCTATAACCTAGTGACCAATGAAACCTTTTTATATCAATCGGGCTTGGGTCATACAATTCAAGAAGTACGGGTAATTAAAGGCTTAGATAATCCTGAGCTTGATGAAGTTATCGGTAGTTACGCTGATGATTTACGTGAGGAATTAGAGCTTGTTCAAGGTGCTTCTCATGAATTTAATCTTGAAGAGTTTTTAAAAGGTGAATTAACGCCGGTATTTTTTGGTACGGCATTAGGTAACTTTGGTGTTGACCATATGCTTGATGGCTTAACACAATGGGCACCAAAGCCTTTACCACGTAAAACAGATTTACGCGAGGTTACCGCTCAAGAAGAAAAGTTCTCTGGCTTTGTATTTAAAATTCAAGCCAACATGGACCCTAAACATAGAGATAGAATCGCCTTTATGCGTATTTGTTCAGGCAAATATGAAAAAGGCATGAAAATGAAGCAAGTGCGCCTTGGCAAAGACGTTAAAATTGCCGATGCCGTAACCTTTATGGCCGGTGATAGATCTAACGTTGAAGAAGCTTATGCCGGTGACATTATTGGTTTACACAACCATGGTAGCATTCAAATAGGTGACACTTTCACTGCTGGTGAAATGATGAAGTTTAGTGGTATTCCAAACTTTGCTCCAGAAATGTTCCGTCGTATTCGTCTGCGTGACCCACTTAAAGCTAAGCAATTACAAAAAGGCCTTATTCAGCTTTCTGAAGAAGGTGCAGTACAAGTATTTAGACCACTGATTAACAACGATATGATTGTTGGTGCTGTTGGTGTGTTACAGTTTGAAGTGGTAGTACAACGATTAAAAACAGAATATAAAGTCGATGCCATCTATGAGCCAATAAGTGTCGCAACAGCGCGCTGGTGTACTTGTGATGATGAGCGTACTTTAGAGCAATTTAAAAAGAAAGCTGAAGATAACCTAGCTTTAGATGGTGGCAATAATTTAACGTATATCGCCCCGACTATGGTTAATTTGTCATTAGCGCAGGAGCGACATCCAGATATAGAGTTCCGCTCTACTCGTGAACACTAATTTGGTTTTGGTGTCCTAATTTGTCATTTTTCAGCGTTGCTTAAGTATTTTTATTCAGTCACTTAGCGGACTAAGCTCCTTTATAAAAACACTAAAGCGCCTTGAAAAATAAACAAACTAGATAGCCAAACCTGAATATAGTTAAACAAGAAAGTAATTAAAGATGTTTTGTTAATCAACAAAACTAGAGTAAAAACAAACTAACTGCGTAATAGCTTCTTTTTCGCAGTTAGTAGACTTAAGACAAAAGAAAACGCGCACAGTTGACGCATGTCAATAAGCACGATTGATGCCTGTATTGAGCCTAATAACAATGAAAAAGAGTCTATTAAATGAATATTAAACAAATACTTGCTGAAAAAGTTAGTGAAGCCATGGTGGCTGCAGGTTTACCGGCTGATACCAACCCTGCAATTAGTTTATCGAATCGTCCAAATTTCGGCGACTATCAAGCTAATGGTGTTATGGGGGCGGCTAAAAAATTAAAAACTAATCCTCGTGAGTTAGCCACCAAGGTGGTTGAAAACTTAAACCTTGACGGTATTGCCGATAAGGTTGAGCTTGCTGGCCCTGGCTTTATTAATATTCATTTAAGTCAAACTTGGTTAGCCAAGCAATTAAATAACATCGCAAGTGATGAGCACAGTGGCGTTAGCCAACGTAGTGATACCAGTGAAGATAAGCCACAAACAGTTGTGGTAGATTACAGTGCTCCAAATTTAGCCAAAGAAATGCATGTTGGCCACTTACGCTCAACCATTATTGGTGATGCCGTTGTACACGCATTAGAGTTTCGCGGCGATAAAGTCATTCGTCAAAATCACATGGGTGATTGGGGCACGCAGTTTGGTATGTTAATCGCGCACTTAAGCGATAAACTTGCCAGTAATGAAGTGGCTGAAACCGCACTTGCTGATTTAGAAAACTTTTACCGTGAAGCGAAAGTTCGCTTTGACGAAGAAGAAGGTTTTGCTGATAGAGCCCGCGCTGACGTTGTTAAGTTACAAAGTGGTGACGAACGTTGTGGAAAATTATGGCAGCAGTTTATTGATATTTCAGTTGCTCACAGTGAAGAAATTTATGACAAATTGAATGTCTCGCTACAACGCTCTGATATCATGGGCGAAAGTGCTTACAACGATGATTTGCCCGTTGTTATTAACGAATTAATGGCAAGTAAAATTGCTGAAGAAAATCAAGGAGCTAAAGTCGTTTTCATTCCTGAAATGGCCAATAAAGATGGTGAGCCATCAGTATTTATCGTGCAAAAATCGGGGGGCGGTTTCTTATATGCGACTACCGATTTATCCGCCTGTCGCTATCGTAGCGGCAAACTAAAAGCGGATCGAATCATTATATTCACCGATGCACGCCAAGCATTACACTTTAAACAAGTGGAAATTGTTGCCCGTAAAGCCGGTTTCTTGCCTGAACAAGTGGGTTATGATCATTGCCCTTTTGGTATGATGATGGGTAACGATGGTAAGCCGTTTAAAACTCGTACCGGTGGTACTATCAAGCTTGCTGAATTATTAGATGAAGCGGTCGTGCGAGCCAGTGAGTTGATTAAAGAGAAAAACCCAGAAATCACTGAGGAAAGCCTTGCTGAAATATCAACAAAAGTAGGTATTGGCGCCGTTAAGTTTGCTGATTTATCTAAAAATCGTACTAGTGATTATATCTTCAACTGGAAAACCATGTTGAGTTTTGAAGGAGCGACAGCGCCTTACTTACAATATGCTTATTCACGTATTCAAAGTATATTTATGAAAGCGGAGAGTACTAAGGGTAACGTTGCTGAGGCTGCACATGATATTCAAATTATTGAGCCGCAAGAAAAAGCACTCGCATTAAAGTTACTGCAACTTGAAGATGTTATTGACGCCGTGATCAGTGAGTGTACGCCTAACTTGCTGTGTAATTACCTCTATGAATTAGCAAGTTTGTACATGAGTTTTTATGAAGCATGCCCTATTCTAAAAGAAGGCACTAACGATGACGTAAAAGCATCACGCCTTGCACTGTGTAACTTAATTGCTAAAACCTTAAAACAAGGTTTAGATATATTAGGTATTGAAGTAATGGATAGAATGTAATCATTAGAAATAAGGGGGCAATATGCAATTTACTGATAGCCATTGCCACCTTGATTTCACTGAGCTCTCATCACAACGGCCAAAATTACTGCAAGATTGTCAGGACAAAAATATTCACCGTATTATTGTCCCTGCGGTAAATCCTGAACATTGGCAGAGAGTATTATCACTCTCAACTACCCATCACAAAGTTCAAACAAATCATTCACAAGAAATTGCTAACCAAGTCGACATTGCTTGCTGTTTGGGTATACATCCTTGGTTTCTCATTATTCAAGATAAGTTATCCCCCAAAAACCTTGACCTAGCGTTTCATCAGCAACAATTAACTAAGCTAGTTCACGAAAATAGAGAAAAAATCATCGCTGTTGGCGAATGTGGGATTGATGTTTTTAAAGCGAAAAAGAATACTGATAATGAGCAATCTTTAGCTGAAAACATTAAGCTGCAACAAGATTTCTTCGCAATGCAGCTCCAATTAGCTAAGGCGTCTGACTTACCTGTTGTTGTCCATCACTGTCAGTCTCATCAATACCTGCAGCCTATGTTAAAGCAGTACAATTTATCAAGGGCTGGTGTAATACATGCCTTTTCAGGTAGCTATCAACAAGCTAAGGCTTATGTCGATTTAGGCTTTAAACTCGGCATTGGTGGCACTATCACCTACCCAAGAGCAAAAAAGACCATCAACGCCATTAAGCGTTTACCATTAGATTGCCTTTTATTGGAAACTGACGCGCCTGCTATGCCACCTTCAGGGCAGCAAGGTTTGATAAATACCCCATTAAACATCCCAAGAATATTTCAGGCTTTAACAGAGATAAGATCTGAATCTGTAGAAACGATTGCCACACAATTAGAAAGGAATGTTGAGCAAGTCTTTTTTATTAATTAACCTGATGTAATAAGTATAAGGACATTACATCAATTTAGTTAGCTTTCTTGGTCAGCTATTAAAACCGCTGTAGTATAAGCCAGCAAAGCGATCATCAGAAACAAAAACATCAATCATTACAATTGATGTTTTTATATGACTTAGAACTAAATTAAGATTGCTTCTTAGCTCGACGTGATGCTAAACCAATCATTCCTAAAGCAAAAATAGCAAGGGTAGACGGCTCTGGTATTGAAGTGGTTGAGATAACGATATCATCCAATATTGGCGTTAAAAAGCCGTTATTGGATGGGCCAACACCAATCAATGTCATTGCTGTAAAAGCTGATGCGCCTCTAAACCCATAAAAGAAGTTCGTTGATTGCTGGCCAAACGTAAATAGTTCACCAGCGTCTGTAAGAATTGATAACATATTACCTTCATCAAACCCACCGATAAACCCAGTGTCATCACCCCAGGTAGAACCGAAGCCAGTTATTGCAGTTGTGAAATTTATTACCAGCGATGTTGTTCTGTCAGATGATGTAGTGTCCCATTGAAGAGATAATTCAGTCCCCGTTCCAAGAAAATTTGTTTCATTTCTTATATTTGCGGTTTCCGCTACTCCACCTGATGTTTGATATAAAACACTCATCATATCATTAAAACCAACGGCAGTTTCTACTCCCTCTGCAATGCTTAAATTTGATAGACCATCGAAATTCTCAAGTAAAAATGAACCATTAGATTCCCAAGCGTTTCGATCATTATATTCAATAACTGTTGCTAAAACATTTGTACTACAAAATAAAAACACTGCGGCAGCAAATAACTTCACTTTTTTCATTTAATATTCCTTTTTACGTATGATTAATTATTCTAATTCCAAAATCCAAAAGCAAAAAACACGCCAACAAACTAAACACTAATAATTTCAACACGATAGTTATTTGTAGAATTGCCCAACACTTAAAGCTGTAAAATATTTTGACATTACTTTAAACCCAACACACTGATTTTAGGTAATAAATTAGATTCTATTATGGTATTGTATTTCGAGTGGAATATGATAATGATATTTACTTACTAACGAAGTTTTATTCATTGTTAGTGAAATTTAATATTGGTAAGCGAATTTTGATTTATCATACTGTTAACGATAAATTGAGCCTCATCGTTAACATCTAGAATTGAACTCCATAGCCATCTTTGAACTTATTTATATCTATCAGGTAGAGTGAAACACGCGATTAAAACTTTAGAGAATAACGTTATATAGCTTTATTTTCTGAAGATGGAATTCTAAACCCTTGACGGCTAAAGCGATTTAAACCTCTGGTAAGTAAAAAACCAATAATACCAGCGAGGATCAACAGCACTCTAAAAAGCCCTTCTCTGTCATAACTATCTTGCTCTAACGCTGAGGTCAACAGCGATTTTTCAATTGTTATCCTTAAGTATCCTCTTAATGTTTCACTGCGGATCTCTGCAATAAAAGGGACGTATTGTGCACTTTTATCTAAGGTTTTACGTGCTTGCTCAATACCAAAAAGAGCCTTAATCGATGCAGGTGTATAATCTTCATGCATCGATGACAAAACTCGTTGGCCCGTTTCATCGTAGAAATGAATATCTCGTACAAAGTCTGCCTCAGCCATTTTGTTAAAATAATCTTGCAACAAAGCATTGCGCGATTTCTTGTTGGTTTTAACGATCTTTTGTTCAAGTAATGTCGATGTACCAGCGATGGCCTGTTGCAAAAACTGATTAGCCGTTTGCTCAAACTGTTGCGTTATTACTTGCTGATTCTTTTCAACACTCGACACCCAAATACTCATTAAAACAACGATAAGCAAAATAGCACTAACTAATTGCAGAATTTTATTATAAATTGACGATAATTTAGGGTATAAAGGCTGCTCTACTGGTTTCATAATAAATTTGCCTAGAATATTTATATTCATAATAGAGAGTTAATGTGTCTTCTTCTACTAATAAATTATCCTTATCGCTTGAATCTTTTTTTGATAAACAACAAGCTCATATTGATTTACCTGTAAATTGCTCGCTAAATGGCAATGAATTGACCCTTGCAGAACAAGTGAGCAGTGAACTTTCACCTCAAGAGCTAGTGGTATTTTCTGATTTATCAATCGAGCAGCTACTCGCGTTAACAACGACAAGTAATCTTCACCTTGTTGCGTTAACAGCAATAAATAATCGAAATAGCCAAACCAGTTACCGCTTTAATGTCCGCTGCGAGAATTTTATTGCTGCCCGTAAATCAATCGCAGATTATGCCTTAGCTAATGGTATCGAAGCAGCGTTAATTGAAAATGCTCCATTACTTAGTCAACCGGGTTTATTAGTGATGGACATGGACTCTACTACAATTGAAATAGAGTGTATTGATGAAATAGCTAAACTAGCTGGTGTAGGTGAAGAAGTTGCAGCAGTAACCGAACAAGCAATGCAAGGGGAGTTAGACTTTGCTCAAAGCTTACATCAACGTGTTGCTACGCTTAAAGACTCACCTGAAAGTATTTTAGCGGATGTCGCTAGAAACATTCCTTTAATGGCAGGTTTAGAAACCTTAATAATTGAGCTTAAAAAACACGATTGGCGCATCGCCATCGCTTCCGGTGGTTTCACCTACTTTGCTGATCATCTTAAAGATTTATTACAACTTGATGCGGCATTTGCGAATACATTAGAAATTGTTGACGGCACGTTAACTGGAAAAGTGCTTGGCTCGGTTGTTGATGCGCAAGTAAAAGCAGACTCATTATCTTTACTGGCTAAACAATATAGCATCCCAACGTCACAAACAGTTGCTATGGGTGATGGCGCCAATGATTTAGTGATGATGGCCGCAGCAAGCTTTGGGGTTGCTTTTCATGCTAAACCTATTGTACTTGCACAAGCTGATAGTGCTATCAATCAACAAGGATTAGATTGCTTACTGCACTGGCTTGCTTAGTTGCTTGCTTAAATGTTTACTCGTTATGTATATAAAAATTGTACATAACGAGTAAAACCGTAAATCAGCTACTTAACTGCGCGATTAAAATCCCGCCTACTGATTATGATTAATCTGTAGCTAAACGATAGCCCAGCATGGCTTCTTGAGTAACATTAAATACTTGTATTACCCCTACCACACTCCAAATATCTTGTTCTATTTGCTTACCTCGATGAATAGCATACGAGCTAACATAGCTTAATTCTGCATTTAAATATTCCATATCAGGCTCATTGGTACGAGATATCTTTAGCTGTAAACAATAAAACTGACCGCGTTTCAACGCCCTTTTAATAAAGAACTGTTTCAATTCAGGTGTATTAAGCTCACTATCAAGCGCAACATTAATTGCTTTATCAACCTTTGTTTCACTTTCGTTAACGGCTACATACATTAACTTGGTTACGGGATCTTCATTAGTTAGCAATGCCTTCAAGCTTTGCTCAAGCGAGTTATTGACCTGTAATTTAGTTAACAAGGGATATAAATTGTAAAATCGCTGACGGTCGCTAAATTGCTTCATCGTCTGCAATAATTCATTCTCTTCATCATTAGAAGTTAATACTTCAATTTTGTATCGACTGCCACTGGTTTGTACCGTTAAGGTCGGGATCCGCAAGTTCTTAGCATAGTTAGTTCGTAGCGCTGCTGACAAACCAGGAGTTAACATCGCATATTCATCTGGCGTTAATTTATTGCGATTTTTGTTAATAAGTAACTTAAAGAATGCCCGACCAATATGTTGATGTTCTTTAACATGTACGCGTAAATTAATAATCGTTTTCTTTTTATTTATTCGCACCACTTCATAGGGTAATTGCTTAAGATCGAACTCTTTAGTTATTTTTTGCAACTTTGGAAAAGTAAGGTAAACCACATCTCCAATTGATAACATAGCGCTGCTTTCTAATTTAATTTTTAATCCAGAAACAGAGAAATCTTGAGATTTTCCTCGCCATTTTACTTTTTCACATTCAACAACAGCATCAGTATTGTAAATAAAGCGTAGCTCTTGACGTTGATTTTTATAAGTAATGCCTAACTCATCAACCAACTGTGGTTTCTTCAGACGTTTATGGCCATAATTTTTAAGTTTGGTGGTATCAAGCTTATCTGAAGAAAGCCCTTGAAATTGTTCGATAATATCAGGGTGTGTAATATCAATAGCCACAACAATGTACGGCAATTTAGCTACACTCGCCTTCACTTCATCAGAAGGTGGTAAATTTATGTATTGACTTTTTATCGAACGTGTATTTGATAGGGTAAACGGTGCATAAATTTTATTATCATCGACTTCAAAGCAATTTAGCTCAGTAATAGCGAAAGAGGCTTTACTTGAAGCGAACGTCAAAAACTGAGCAAAAAAGTCATCATTTGGCGGTAACTGTTGATCGTCAAGCGTATAAAAAAAGCTTTTACCTTGATGTTGATGGGTAAAACTAAAGACTAACAATGATTTATCAGTATTGGCTAACTTTTGTATACGGGCTATACGCTCTTCACTTAACAAGCAATGTAGACTTGATTGTCCTTTCTCATCTTGCCAATATTGAAAAGTTGCTTGATTGTTATTCGTAGTTAACGCATAACGAGGGATGATGTAATTAGCTTCTTGCTCTAGAACAATAGGAAGTTCATTTAGTTTAGGTAAAATAAATTGCTCAAAACTACGCGCCTGCAGTGCATCAATAGTATTATCTAAATTGATTTTATAGCGGCGCTTATTCCCTTGAATATATGACATTAAAAATTGCTTGAATGGATCTTTTTCTGGTGCTTCAATACGCTGACAACCGAGTAGTTGCGTATCACCGTCTTGATAGGTATTTCTCACTTCAAAAGTAAAGATATCAGTGGTGCCAAATTGAAACTCTTGCTCTAATCCCGTGAACTTAATATTGACCTTGTCACCTACTGCTAGTGGTAGTTGCTCAGTAAAACGAAATTTACAACCATTAACGCTAAGATCAGAACTAGTCGCTGGCACTTGCAAATTATTTTCTAGCGTGATGATTAAATTAATAGCAAAATTCATTCGCTCTTCAATACGATCAAAATAATCACTAAACTGATACAGAGTTGCGGGGTACTGAAGTTTTTCTTGTAATTTTTTAACTGGTTCGCTTGAAGGTGCTAATTTACCTGCCTTTTCATTTTGATAAATAACTCTAAAGTTGTTTTCGGTATTCTTGACGGCTTCATAAACACCAAAAGTATAACTACCGTATAGGGCAATATTTTCTTCAAAGACTTGAATAGCTAATTCATCTAAAAAATGATTTTGTCCTTGATGCTCATATACTCTGCAATCACCATCCACTAAACCACGTAAATCAATAGAACGAGTGCAACTACTTGCTAAACGCTTCAATTCCATTTTCAATAAGAAGGATTCTGTTTTCGCTAGATTTTTTGTTTTTGCTGAAAAATTCGCATCAAAGTTACTATCACTTACTTTGCCGCGAAAGTTATTTAACAGAGATTGATGTTTAGAAAAGTCTTTACTCATGAATTATTAGTTCTAATTTTTGTGTAACCCAGTTTTAATTTGATAATGCTTAGACAAAAAACATAAAAACATTATAATTTGACACTATGAAATATAGCAATAATTATGCCTATAACCAAGAGTAAGGCATTTAAAATAAAGGGAAAGTATGGCAAAAAGTAACACAGCCTTTGTTTGCACTGACTGCGGCTCAGAGTATTCACGTTGGTTAGGGCAATGTACGGACTGCAAAGCTTGGAATACCATCTCAGAATTTAGACAAGCGAAACTGCCTGCACGGGGTGGAAACTTTGCCGGTTTTGCTGGAGCTGCGCTCAATGAAGAGGTAAAAGTTCAAACTCTTGACGCTATTGACCTAGCCGATTTACCACGATTTTCAGCTGGATTTGCTGAGTTTGATCGGGTATTAGGAGGCGGTATTGTTCCTGGTAGTGCAATTTTGATTGGTGGTGAACCCGGTGCAGGAAAAAGTACCCTGTTATTGCAAACCATGTGTTCATTAGCTACTTCAATGCCAGCACTATACATAACAGGTGAAGAATCATTACAACAAGTCGCTATGCGTGCTAAACGTTTAGGTTTACCTACAGATAAACTTAAAATGCTCTCAGAAACGAGTGTTGAAAATATCTGTCATATTGCCATGAAAGAACAGCCTAAAATCATTGTCATTGACTCGATACAAGTCATGCACATGAGTGACGTACAATCTGCGCCGGGTAGTGTTTCACAAGTAAGAGAAAGTGCCGCCTATTTAACTCGTTTTGCTAAACAGCATCATGTTGCGATTATTTTAGTAGGTCATGTCACTAAAGACGGCTCTTTAGCAGGTCCGAAAGTATTAGAGCACTGTATTGACTGTTCAATCATGCTTGAAGGTAGTACGGATTCAAGGTATCGCACATTACGAGGCAATAAAAATCGCTTTGGTGCAGTGAATGAATTAGGCGTTTTTGCGATGACGGGATCAGGCCTAAAAGAAGTAAAAAATCCATCAGCTATTTTTCTTAGTCGTAGTGAAGAACAAACACCAGGCAGTGTTGTTATGGTGTTATGGGAAGGTACACGCCCTTTATTGGTAGAGATTCAAGCGCTTGTTGATCATTCCGCCTTAGGTAATCCACGTCGAGTGGCTGTTGGCGCCGATCAAAATCGTTTATCAATGCTTTTGGCTATTTTACATCGCCATGGTGGTTTGCAATTAAACGATCAAGATGTTTTTGTTAACGTGGTAGGCGGGGTAAAAGTGACGGAAACCAGCATTGATTTAGCCTTGATCCTTGCATTGGTTTCCAGCTTTAAAGATAATGCTTTACCACAAGATTTGGTTATTTTTGGTGAAGTGGGCTTATCCGGTGAAATCCGCCCAGTTCCTAGTGGCCAAGAGCGCATCAATGAAGCCGCAAAGCATGGTTTTAAACGTGCTATTGTACCTTTTAATAATGTCCCCAAACAAGAGATACCAGGCATGGAAGTAATAGGGGTCAGAAAACTCAGTGATGCCCTAGAAGTTATTTAACACGAGTCCTTACCCATTGGTTTTGACGTTAATTTGATTACAATAAAGAGAACTCTCAATTTCCCATGAAAAATATTTTTAATAAAGCATTTGTTGCCATTAGCTGCTCTTTGTTGATGTTGAGTAACGCCAGTGCTGATACTGGTACTGAAAAGCTTACTATCGACCGTATTTATAGCTCTCCATCATTGAATGGGCAAACGCCAAAATCACTGAAACTATCGCCAGATGGTAGCCGAGTGACTTATTTACAGGGAAAAAGTAATGATTTAAATCGCTATGACCTATGGGAATACAACTTAGCCAGTAAAGAAAATAAATTACTAGTAGATTCACAAGCACTATTTAGTGGTGAAGAAGTACTTTCTAACGAAGAAAAAGCTCGCCGCGAACGCCAACGAATATACGGCTTTGGTATCATGGAGTATAAATTCTCCAGCGATGGTAGCGCATTACTATTCCCACTTAATGGCGATATTTATTACTATCACTTAGCAACTAAAACGGCCAAACGTCTTACCAACACAGAAGCATTTGAAACAGATGTGAAGTTTTCACCTAAAGGGAATTTTATTTCATTTATCCGCGGCGAAAATGTATTTGTGCTTAACATTGCCAGCGGTGAAGAAACTCAACTTACCGAAGATGGCGGCAAGAATAACGTTAAAAATGGCATGAGTGAATTTGTTGCTCAAGAAGAAATGGGCAGAATGACAGGCTATTGGTGGTCTCCGGATGAAAAGCACATTGCCTTTTTACGCGTTGATGAATCACCGGTAAATGTCGTTATTCGTAATGAAATTTACGCTGAAAAAATAGAGCTCATTGAACAAAGATATCCTGCAACGGGTACAAATAATGTCACCATTAAATTAGCAGTAACCGACATTAAGGGTAAAAAAATACGCTTTATTCCTTTTGAAGAAGAGTTAACTGGCGACAATAGCGATATTTATATTCCGCGCGTTAAGTGGCTGCCAGATAGCAAAAATTTATCTTATCAATGGCAAAGTCGCGATCAAAAAACTTTAAAGCTAAAAAGCTACAATATTAAGAAACGCCGACAAAAAACCTTGTTAACCGAGAAGTCAGATCATTGGCTTAACTTACATAATGATTTGGTATTTTTAAGTGATAATGAAACATTCATTTGGGCTTCTGAGCGAGATGGCTTTAAGCACTTATATCACTTTACTAACGAAGGTCAGCTCATCAATCAACTTACTAAAGGCCAATGGGTTGTTGATGCGATAAAGCATGTCGATGAAGAAAAACAAGTTATCTACTTCACTGGCCGAGCTGACACGCCATTAGAGCGTCATTTATATCGTGTACCACTAAATGGTAAATCGCCTGAGCATGTTGCACGTGTGAGTAAACGAAACGGCTTTCATAGCATCAACTTTAGTAAAGATAGCAAAAGCTATATAGACAGTTTTTCTGATATTGAAACCCCGAAACAAGTTAGCCTTCACAAAGCCAATGGCGAGCACATGACTTGGTTATCAGAGAACAAAGTAGATAAAGAGCACCCTATTGCCCCTTACTACGATGACTTGATTCAACCTAAGTTTGGTACGTTAACTTCAAGTGATGGTGAAGCTACGCTTTACTATAAACTTTATAAACCTAAAGATATGAAACCAGGTAAACAGTACCCTGTGATTGTTAATGTTTATGGTGGTCCTCACGCACAACGAGTTCGTAATATTTGGCAAGGTGCAGACTTTACTCAATACATGCTGCAACAAGGCTATATTGTGTTCCAACTGGATAACCGCGGCTCTAATTATCGCGGTACTGCCTTTGAATTCCCTATCTATGAAAAACTTGGCCAAGTTGAAGTAGACGATCAAATTACTGGGGTAAAATACCTTCATACCCTGTCATTTGTCGATAAAGAACGAATAGGCATCTATGGGCACTCATATGGTGGCTACATGGCATTGATGGCGATGTTTAAAGCGGGAGACTACTTTAAAGCAGGTGTCAGTGGTGCGCCGGTAACAGATTGGTTGCTATACGATACTCATTATACTGAGCGTTATTTAAATCACCCAAAAGCCAATGCTGATGGTTATGAACAATCTAGCGTTTTCCCATATATTGATGGCCTAACTGGACCATTATTTGTCTATCACGGCATGGCAGATGATAATGTACTCTTCACCAACACTACGAAGTTAATGAAAGCGCTACAAGATAAAAATAAGCAATTTGAATTAATGACCTACCCAGGTAGCAAACACAGCATGCGTGGTAAAAAAGTTAAAGTGCATTTGAATAATACTATTATGAGCTTCTTTGATAGGCACTTTAAGTAGGCTAAAGGTTAAATTGTAGATACAAAAAAGCGACAAGTATTTACCTTACTTGTCGCTTTTTATGCTTTATTTAGCCGTTTAATTCAGTCTAACTTAACTCAAATAGATAAATTACTCTGGCTCATAATCTAGATTCGCCGATAACCAACGCTCAGCTTGCTCTATTGTTTGGCCTTTACGAGCGGCATAATCAAGTACTTGATCTTTAGCCAATTTAGCCACAGCAAAATACTTAGAATCTGGATGAGCAAAGTACCAACCACTAACCGCAGCACCCGGCCACATGGCATAGCTTGATGTTAGCTCCATACCAATGTTTTCTTCAACATTGAGTAACTGCCACAATAAACCTTTTTCGGTATGCTCAGGACAAGCAGGGTAACCTGGCGCTGGACGAATACCTTGGTAGCTTTCACGAATTAAAGCATCGTTATCTAACGCTTCATCCGCCGCATAGCCCCAATATTCTTTACGTACTTTCTCATGAAGGTACTCAGCACTCGCTTCCGCTAATCTATCAGCAACCGCTTTGAGTAAAATACTATTATAAGCATCATGGTCAGCATCAAGCACTTTCACTAGTTCATCAACACCAAAACCGGCAGAAACAGCAAACGCACCCACATAGTCATCAACACCTGAATCTTTCTTGGCCACATAATCAGATAAACAACGGTTATACTGGCCACTGGGTTTCTTACTTTGCTGACGTAATTGATGCAACCTCATCAGCTGTTCACTGCGTGATTCATCGGTATACAGTAAAAGATCATCAACATCACTATTGGCTGGAAACAAACCGAATACAGCTTTCGCTTTAATTTTGTCATTATTAATAACATCATCTAACATGGCATTGGCATCGTTAAAGAGCTTAGTCGCCTCTTCACCGATGACTTCATGTTTTAAAATCAAGGGATACTTACCTGATAACTGCCACGTCATAAAAAATGGCGTCCAGTCGATGTATTTACGCACTTCATTCAAATCAAGTTCTTCGAGCACTGTTACACCGAGTTTATTAGGCTTTTTCGGGGTGTAGTTATCAAAGTTTATAGGCGTTGCATTTTCTCGTGCATCTTCTAAGCTAATTAAACTTGAGCGTGGGCCTTTTTTATAATGGCGAGCACGTACTTTTTCATATTCAGCTTTAGTATCAGCAAAAAAGCTATCTTTATGCTCGCTAGATAACAAGTTACTTACTACAGATACTGCACGTGAAGCGTTTGAGACATAAACAACGGGGTGTTCATATTGCGGCTCGATTTTAACAGCAGTATGAGCTTTTGATGTTGTTGCACCACCAATCAATAATGGCAACTCAAAGTTTTGTCGCTTCATCTCTTTAGCAACATGTACCATTTCATCTAAAGATGGGGTGATTAAACCAGACAAACCAATAATATCGACCTTTTCTTCTTTAGCTACCCGTAGAATATCTTCACAGGACACCATGACGCCCAAATCAATAATTTCATAGTTGTTACATTGCAGCACTACACCAACAATGTTTTTACCTATGTCATGCACATCCCCTTTTACGGTGGCTAATAGCACTTTACCATTTGAGCTCACCTCTTGTTTTTCAGCTTCAATAAAAGGGTTTAGGTAAGCAACGGCTTGCTTCATTACTCGCGCTGATTTCACCACTTGTGGTAGGAACATTTCGCCGGCACCAAATAAGTCACCCACGGTATTCATGCCGTCCATTAACGGCCCTTCAATCACATCAAGCGGACGCTCCGCTTCTAAACGTGACTCTTCAGTATCTTCGATAATGAATTCGTTAATCCCTTTGACTAAGGCATGAGCTAAACGATCATTGATAGGCAGTTCTCGCCAGCTTAAATCTGCTTTGGTTGCTTGCCCACCCGCTTGGCCCTGAAATTCTTGTGCGATATCAAGTAAGCGTTCGGTGGCACCATCATCTTTGTTCTGAATAACATCTTCTACTGCAGTTTTTAACTTTTCAGGAAGATCGGAATATATTGCCAGTTGTCCAGCGTTAACTATGCCCATGTCCATGCCATTTTTAATAGCATAATATAAGAATACCGCATGGATAGCTTCACGTACGGGGTTGTTACCACGGAATGAGAAAGAGACGTTTGAAACTCCGCCTGAGATCATGGCATATGGCAGGTTTTTCTTGATATCGTCTACCGCTTCAATGAAATCAACCGCATAGTTATTATGCTCATCAATGCCAGTAGCGACAGCAAAAATGTTAGGGTCAAAAATAATATCTTCCGGCGGGAAGCCGATTTCATCCACCAACATATGATAAGCACGATGACAAATTTCATATTTACGTGCGCGCGTATCGGCCTGGCCTTCTTCATCAAACGCCATTACTATCATTGCAGCGCCGTAACGACGTACTAATTCAGCTTGTTGACGGAAGTTCTCTTCCCCTTCTTTTAAGCTAATAGAGTTAACAATACCTTTACCTTGAATACACTGTAAGCCCGCTTCAATGATGTCCCATTTTGATGAGTCAATCATAATCGGCACTTTAGCAATATCAGGCTCACCGGCAATCAAGTTTAAGAAACGCACCATGGCTTCTTTTGATTCCAACATGCCTTCATCCATGTTGATATCGATAATTTGCGCGCCGTTTTCTACTTGTTGTAAAGCTACTGCAATCGCTTTATCGTAATCACCTTCTTTAATTAAGCGTTTAAACATAGCCGAGCCGGTAACATTAGTACGCTCACCTACGTTAACAAACAGGCTTTCTTTTTCAATGGTGAGTGCTTCAAGACCAGATAAACGACAGGCAATTTTACGTGCTTCAATTTTACGCGGAGCAATACTAGCAACCGACTCTGCCATACCTTTAATATGCGCAGGTGTTGTACCACAACAGCCACCAATAATATTTAAAAAGCCTGAGTTAGCCCACTCTTGCACATGAGTATTCATGTCCGTTACGGTAAAGTCATATTCACCAAAAGCGTTAGGTAAACCCGCGTTAGGGTGAGCAGTAACGGCAACATCACAAATTCGGCTGAGCTCTTCTACATATTGACGTAACTCCACTGGCCCTAAAGCACAATTCAAACCAAATGAAATTGGTTTTGCATGACGCAAAGAGTTATAAAATGCTTCGGTAGTTTGCCCTGACAATGTACGACCAGAGGCATCAGTAATGGTGCCTGAAATCATCACAGGTAAACGAACTTGTAATTGTTCAAATACTGTTTCTACTGCAAAAATTGCCGCTTTAGCATTTAAGGTATCAAAAATGGTTTCGATTAAAATGATATCTGAGCCACCTTTAATTAAGGCGGTGGTTGACTCAATATAAGCTTCTTTTAATTCATCGAAAGTAACGTTACGAAAGGCTGGATCGTTTACATCAGGAGAAATTGAACAAGTACGGTTAGTTGGCCCTAATACACCCGCCACAAAGCGAGGTCTGTCAGGTGTTTTTTTATTGTACTCATCAGCTGCCGCTCTTGCAATTTGTGCAGCAACTAAGTTTATTTCAGCACTATACTCTTCCATGTCGTAATCGGCCATGGCAATAGTCGTCGCATTAAAAGTATTGGTTTCTAAAATATCAGCGCCAGCTTCAAGGTATTCCATGTGAATAGCTTTAATAACATCAGGCTGAGTAAGCACTAACATATCGTTATTGCCTTTTACATCGCTGTGCCAGTCAGCAAAACGCTCACCACGAAAATCTTGCTCTTCAAACTTATAAGCTTGAATCATGGTGCCCATTGCACCATCTAAAATTAAAATATTGTTGGCTAATTGTTGCTCTAATAAAGCGAATGAAGCAGATTTTTTCATGGGGTTTCCGACTTTCTAAAGTATAGTTTTCAATTCAATAGTGTGTTTTACGCAACTTAAATCATGGTATCAGGGTGGATAGCTTTTATATTTGAAGCGTCCAACTTATACGGCGTAATTTGATAAACATAATAATTAAGCCAATTAGTAAATAATAGACTACCGTGACTACGCCATGAGCCCACGGGTGAATTATTGGCATTGTTATTTTGGTAGTAATTAGCTGGTATTTCTGCTGCCGAGTCACTTTGACTATCTCTGAGATACTCCTCATGTAAGGTACTGGTATCATATTCAGGATGGCCAGTTAAATAAACTTGCTGCTTATTTTTACTGGCAACCAAATAAACGCCAGCTTCATCAGATTCAGCCAATATATTCAATTGCTCAACACTTTGATAATCCGCTCTATCAATATAACCATAACGTGAATGAGGCACATTAAAGTTGTCATCAAAGCCACGGGTAAGTTGTTCTTTACTGTCTAGCGTTTTGTGTTGAAAAACCCCTGAAAGCTTGTTCTCTCGCAAGTGTCGATTAATACCATAGTGGTGGTATAAGGCTGCATGTGCTGCCCAACAAGAAAACATAGTTGAGGTGACATTTTTTTCAGCCCAATCAAATACTTCGCAAATTTTATCCCAAAATCTCACTTGTGAATAATCAAGTAATGCCAATGGTGCTCCGGTAATAATCAAGCCGTCGTATTGTTTATGTTTAATATCATCAAATAAACAGTAAAAATTATCTAAATGTTCGCTTGGGGTGTTTTTAGAAACATTTTTATGAATACGTACAAATTCAACATTGATTTGCAGAGGAGTATTAGCCAGCATACGTAAGATTTGCACTTCAGTTTCAATCTTATTCGGCATTAGATTTAAAATTGCAACCTGCATAGGACGAATTTCTTGACTGATAGCGCGGTGCTCAGACATAACAAAGATATTCTCATTACCTAATATAGATAATGCTGGCAATTGATCGGGAATTTTAATGGGCATAACACATAACCTAACAAGAATTAACGGTCTATCTCATAGGTTACATGTTACTTAGATTGCTAGCGTTGTCAACTTCTAAACGTATAGACGTCTAAACGGAAAGGTATAATTCGATACTTTTTGATATAACTCGTACATTGGCGATGACGACTCAAAGACTCAAATAGCCAGCCTCACTCTTAGGCCATAAATAACCGTATTACTGTCTTCGATATTTAATGCTGGGTTCGCGACATATTGTAGATCCACAGTGACTTCTAAGTAATCAAGCGGCTTCATAATATAGAATAATTCCGTGGTGTATTGATCGTCACTATCCTCTACTTGCCCCCAGTTCATTGCCAATCCTAAGTTATTAGATTCACCGCCTAAACCATAATAGCCAAAACCAGCGCTAACTGATTTCTCCATTAAAGTCCCTGCATCTTTTGAGTAACCAGCACGAAGAAAAGGCAGCCACTGACCATCAATTAAACGTGATGCAGAAAAATTAATGCCGTAACCTTTAGTAGAGCCTTGCTCAACACTTTCATCGGCGTGCCAAAGTGTTGCATGAATATTATCTACGTAAATTGAACTTTGAGAGCTAGTCCAGCCCAGCTCTACACTTTTAAAGTATTTGTTATCTTTAAAGAAAGTGTCAAAGCCATCAAGAATATTAGTTGGATCTGAGTTCATATCGGCGAAGCTCCCGACCATATAAACCTCGTCAGTAAGCATTATGCCGCCAGCAACGCCTAAAGTGGCATCACCCGGTAATGCCATTGTTGTGGTGCCGGTACTAAAGGCAAAGTTCATAAATCCCGTCCAAGGACTCGCCATGGCAAACACATCGACAAAGTCGGTAACGTCTAAAAAGCCAGCCACAATAGTGGCCTTGCCATCCATCAACCTTTGTTTGTAATAAAGGTTGGTAAAGCGCGTACCTTGATCGCTAAATGGCGGCGTCACTAAGCCTAAAGCGCCAGTACCAAACTCAAAATCTTTAACAGCCGTATCGGTATACGAATGCCTATGTTCAACTTTCCAAACAAGACCACCAACATCATTAGTGCCCTCACCTATGGGGTTCCAGCTACCGTAAAAACGTACCATACCACTGCCAGCATTATCGTTTGAGCCTGCTAAAACATTAGTAGCACCTAGATATACAGCAGAATAATCCAAGCCCATACTGACATTGTTTTTCTCAAGTTGGGCTTTAAAGTCAGGCTTTGACTTTTTATTATCAGCGGCAATTTGATTATCAACAGCATCAGGACTACCGAAATTCGCCCCTTTAGCTCCGTTAGTATTACCCTGAACTGAAAAAGCGTAAGGTATTGTTAGTAGACCTGAGATAATAAGACTAAGTAGAGATTTTTTAATATACATAAGTTAATTCCATTTTCTAAACGTTTGTAAACATAAAGCTTATTTTCTTTACAAGGTATTTTTATAAAACTCACCGCCTTTCATTACTTATTCATCGTGATTACTTATTGGAAAACAGCAATAAAAAAGGCATTTACCTTTCAGTAAATACCCTTTAATTATTGCTTATTGGTTTCTAGGCTAAACACTTAAAGTGTGTTTTTATGCACTTGACCATTTTTCATTATTAACTTGAACTTAGTTTTATACTCGTTCAGTACCTCGATTTCTTTTAGTGGGTTACCGTCCACTAAAATTAGATCGGCATAAGCGCCTTTTTTAATAACACCTAAATCACCGTATTTATATGGGTTCATACCGCCGGACCAACTTAGTACTTCAGCGGCATTTGATGTGCCCATTTTCATAATTTGATATGGTGTTGCACCCACTTTTTGCATCCAAATCATGTTGTCAGCTTGTTTGCCATTATAGGCAGGACCAAACATGTCACCCCCAGTGACAATTAATAAATCATGCTTTAGTGCCCATTTGAACATTTGCGTAGCGCCAGCATTGACTCTTTTGGCTTTGGCTTTCTGATCAGGATTAAAGAAGGTAATTGAGTCAGGGTCAGCAAAAGCTTGTAAAGACATTACTGCTTGTGCCGAAAGTGCTACCCCTTCTTTTTTCATACGTTTGATGGTTTTCTCTGAGACTAAAAAGTTATGCTCGATAGTACGAACACCAGCATCAATTGCGCGGTTAACACTGCGATCATGATAAGCATGCACGGTTACATATGAACCATAATCTTTAGCAACTTCTACTGCTGCTTCAAATTCTTCTACAGAAAATTGTGTGGCATGTACTGGATCAAACTCACTGGCAACACCGCCACCAGCCATTAGTTTAATCTGTGTCGCACCAGCACGAAAGTTTTGACGAGCTGCGCGGCGTACTTCTGTTTTACCATCAACAATATAACCAAAACCATGACGTTCTAAATCATCTACACGACCGGGAACATCATTAAAGCTCCCCGTATCTGCATGGCCACCCGTTTGGCTTAAAAAACCGCCTGAAGGGAATATACGCGGCCCAGGAACGAAGCCATTATTAACGGCTTTTGCAACACCTAAAATATTACAGCCAGTATCGCGTGCCGTAGTAAAACCTTGGTCTAAGTATTGTGCCATTGAAACAGCAGTACGAGCACCCATGGCCATTTGGTCGTAACCATCACGACCTACCAACATGCCCTCTTGAATACATAAATGTGAATGCATATCAATTAGCCCTGGGATCATGGTTTTCCCTTGACCATCAATAACTTCAACATCAGCAGCAACTTTTAATCCAGTACCAATTGATTTGATAAGTTCACCTTCAACGAGTACATCTTGTGTTTTGCTGAGTTTTTTGGAAGTGCCATCCCATACTTTAACGTTTTTAATCAACGTTTGCTCTGCCGAAAATGCGGTGGAAGTAAGTGAAATGGCTAATGTGGTAGTAATGATGACTTTGCTTATTGCTTTACTAATAACTGTGCTTGTTAATTTCATTGTTCATCCCTTTCTTGATTGGCCATAGCAGTGATAGCTACGACTTTAATAACGCAAACATACAGATTAAATATTACTCATAACCTGATGAATTTTTCAATACAATTGTTCAATTATTTATCTTTCAACAAACAAAAATAATCTATTAGGCAAAGGGAGTTAGCTTGTTAATTTTATAGGTGTTTCTAGGGATTTAATGCATTGTAGGTAATGTTTAACCGACTTAACTAATCTGTACTGACTTTCGATTGATTTAAAATATATCAAGGTTACAATTGCTTAGTGTAATTACGTAGATTTAAGGATAATTCGATGATATTCAAGCATGTGTTTCCGTTAGGATTATATGTCTTAGCAAGCATGTTACTCACTGCTTGCTCAACATTACCAACAAATTTTGAACGACTAGATAGCCATGCTTTTTCTGATACTTCACAAACTGTTCTAGGAAAGTCTGCCAGTAAAATTATACCCGCCAACCCTGAGCACTCCTCCATGTATTTAATCGGTGAAGGCACCGATGCTTTTTTAACTCGAATGGCACTACTTTCAACTGCGGAGCGCTCAGTCGATGTGCAATACTTTATTTGGAAAGCCGATATTATTGGCAAATTATTGATGCACAAAATGTTAGAGATAGCTGATGACGGTGTGCGAGTTCGTTTGTTGCTCGATGATCTTTCTTTAGACAGTAAAACTAAATCAATTTTGTTTGCCATGGATCATCACGAACTTATTGACGTGCGTATTTATAATCCTTTCTCGTCAAGTGGTTATAAAGCACCTGCGGCTTTAACCGATACGGCACGCATCAATCGTCGTATGCACAATAAATCTTTTACTGTCGATAGCCAATACACCATTGTCGGTGGCCGAAATATTGAGGAAAACTACTTTTCAGCAAATGAAAGAAGTAATTACGCTGATTTAGATATCATCGCCGCCGGACCTGTAGTGAGAGAAGTTAATGAGCAATTCGACATTTATTTTAATAGCCCTCTGGCCATTCCAGGCTTCGTCTTTGACGAACATAAATATCACCAAAAGCGGTTAGTAGAGGTTAAACAAGAGCTTGCTGATTATGTCTTATCTGTGCGAGATTCCGATTACGCTAAAGATTTAAAAAACTCTGCACTGTATCAACGTATTCTTAACGGATTATCCAACGCTGATGATGAATTACGCTATCAAGGTAAAGCACATGTTATTTATGATGATCCTGAAAAAACCTTAGGTAAGTCAGAAATTGAAACCACCTATATGATTTCAATGCTCAGACCACATGCTGAAAAAATTGCCCATACTCTTGAATTAATTTCTCCCTATTTCATCCCTGGGGATGAAGGTACAAAGCATTTAACCGCGCTTGTTGATAAAGGTATAAAGGTTAGAGTTATTACCAATTCCCTTGCTTCTACCGATGGCATTTTAGCGCAATCAGGTTATGCTCGGCACAGATACAACCTGCTTAAAGGCGGTGTTGAATTATACGAATTGAAACCTAAGGCTAAATCCAAAGCCAGTCGCTCATTAACACGTAGCGCTGAAGCAAAAAGTGCCTTACACGCTAAAACCTACATTTTTGATCGTAAGGAAGTATATATAGGATCATTTAACTTTGACCCTCGCTCTGCAAACATCAATACAGAGTTAGGAGTGGTTTGTGAAACGCCTAAAATGGCACAGCATATTGCCTATGAGTTATTTGATAAAAATATGAACGAAGTGCTTTATCAAGTGACTTTACGTGACGATAAGGTCGTTTGGTTAGATAAAAGTAACAACCAAGAAATAGTTCACCATGAGCAGCCTGAAACGAGCTTTTGGCGACGATTTAATTTAAGCCTTTATTCGCTACTACCTATTGAATCACAATTATAAATGAGCACTGTATTTTGTTAATCCAACAAACCCTACTATTTTCGATTGTTTTTATCTTAGTTTCCTTGCTAACCGCCTGCTCTACTGGTGTTAGCTTTAATCCTGCAAGTTTCTTTAAAGATAAGCCATTAACAAAGGTGTGCCATCAATATCGTACACTTTCCCCTGAGGAAGCCGATGCAAAGATGGATCAAGAAATTTATCAACTACAAGGTAATATAGAACGTAGTTTAGTCTTTCGTGAAAAAGTAGCCTCACATCTTCAGCAACTCAATGAATACACCCAACAAGACAAACCATTTTCACCCGCATTAATAGATACATTAAGCCTGACAATTCAAAAAGAAATTGACTTAATGCGCCCGATTCTAGCAACCGCCGCAGAGCATGGCTGCTGGTTAAAGTATAAAGAGTTTAATTTTGATAACAGCATAGTGCTTAAAGGACATATGATCATGCTAGCAACACTGGTTTCACTTTATGATGAATACGGTACTGTATTTGCGGTGATCAGTGAAAATGATCGTTTAAGACGATTTATCAATAAAGCTGATACTGGCTATGAAAGAGATGAGTATTTATTAGAGAGCCTTACCCATTTATATATCGACACCGACATGCTTTCCTATACCAGAGAGCTAGTCGAGAAATATAATGAGCGTAAAGGGTTGGTTCATGATTTAGCGAAAACAGATGAAAACTTAACGTACTTAGTACAGGTCGTTGAGCGCTCTAAAAGTTACCCGGTATTACTGAAAATGGATTTCATCGATGCGGCAAATTATCGCCGCAAAATTCGTCGTCGAGTCACCAGTGATACCTTAAATGAGATCTCTCGAGCAACAATGAATGGCTTAAGCGAAGGGTTTAGTAATGCCGTAGGGGATTATGAAGAGCGAAAAGGTTTATTATATCAAGACTCAGCGGTGGCGAGTCATATAGCAAGCAAGCTAAAAATTGGTGATATTCTTGTTGAAAAAACGCCTTTTAGATTAACTGATAGCATGATCCCAGGTCACTGGGGGCACGCCGCTATTTGGGTAGGTACAGAGCAAGAACTTACTGCGCTGGATTTATGGCAGCACCCACTCGTTAGAAAATATCATCAACAAATTCTACAGGGTGAATCCATTGCTGAATCCCTACGCACAGGTACTACCTTAAGTACTTTAGAACATTTTCTCAACGTCGATGATTTCGCCATCATCCGCAGTAAAACAGCACTCAGCAAAAAGCAATTACAACAAACCGTTTTACGGGCGCTTCGCCAACTGGGCAAAGCCTATGATTTTAATTTCGATGTTGAAACCACAGATAAAATAGTGTGTTCACAGCTGGTCTATTTATCCTATAGTCATATTGATTGGCCAACTGAATCAACCTTAGGGCGTTATACGATTAGCCCTGATAATATCGCTATTGAAACATTAGCGAATGGCCCACTACAGTTAGCATTGTTTTATCACGATGGTAAATTAATTGAAGACTCCCCCCTTAAATTAATGCAATTATTGATGGAAGAAGACTAGGGTCTGTTGACCACAAGAAATTTAAAAGGATTATGATGAATAGACTAAGGTTACTCGGTTTAATATCTCTCTCAATATCAGTATTGCTCTCATTTTCTGTGCCTGCATTGGCACAGAAAATTAGTGAGCGTGGCCCTGATACTTACCATAAGAATCCCCAATTTGATGATTGGAATTACCTTGTCGCTTTTCCCATGGTGTGGGCACCATCAATTAACGGTGAAATAACTACTGATGGTGAACGCTTAGAGTTAGAAATTCCTTTTAGTGATATTTTCGACAGTTTGAATTTTGGTTTAATTGGTGAGCTTTATGCTCAAAAAGGAAAGTGGCTTTACAGTCTTCGTTTTGACTATATGCGTGTCAGTAGTAAAACCGACACAGAAGGTTTAACAGGTCCTCTCACAGGAACTGTTATTGCCCCAGCTCATCGTATCAGAACCAAGTTACAAATGGCCGCAAATGATTTACTTGTCGGTTATGAAGTATACCCAGGTTTACGTTTATTAACGGGGGTAAGGCACATATACGCTAACGCCGATCTTGAAGTATCTCCTTTGAGTGATGAGGGCATTATTAAAATAGAGGATAGTTTTAACCTAACAACCACCAGTGATTTTGACTGGCTCGTTGGCGCAACTTATCGTTATTGGTTCACGGATGATTGGGGCGTAGCGGCGGCATTCGACACCAAAATCGTGGGTGATAACGACAGAGACATCGGCTTTAACGCCCAAGCTATTTACCGTTTTGGCGGGTTACATAATGTCTGGATTGGTTATCGTTATTTACAGATAGGAAATGATAGTATTGAGAATAATATTAAAACAAAAGTAGATTTTATCCAGCATGGGCCACAAATAGGCTGGGCATTTACTTTCTAAGCAAACACTACAAATGTTTATAATCACTTACCTAAGAGAGGTATTTATGTTTACTAAAGTTTCAATCTTTATCACAGCTTGTCTATTATCGGTATTGGTAATGGCTCATGATAGCCATGAAATTAAACAAGTTATAACTTACTGTTCAGATCCTAGACCTCAAATCTGCACCATGGATTACACACCTGTTTGCGGCTTAGTCGATAAAAAGGAAGTGAAAACTTATGGCAATGCCTGCGGTGCTTGTGGTGATGTTAAAGTGACGGCTCATGTGCCTAAAGAATGTCAAACTGACTCATATAAACAGTTCAACTTATCTAAACCACAAGGTAAAAACAATAATTAAAGATCATTGAAAATACAGATAATTACTATTACATTAAATCGCTAGAAATAGGTTAATACAATTAGAAACAAGGACTGATCATGCAATTGAATTATAAAAAAACTTTACTCGCGCTAACATTCTCATTAGCAGCAAGCTCAGCAATGGCTAGTGACAACTCTAAAACTTGGCCAGCTTCAAATAAAGCAAAAAACTTCATAAAAGAGAATATAGTTCTAGATTTTTTTGCATCACCTTATGGTGTTGGTTGGACTAAACCTGAACAATTACACGAATACTTAGACAAAGCTCACGCTGCTGGTATTACTGGCACATCTGCAACATTATCCCCCACCTATTACACTTTCGATCAATTTCAAAAAGAGCATTCCGTTTGGCGTACAACCATGTTGCAACGAGAGAACCGCTACATCTTTGTTAAGAGTGTTGAAGATATAGAGCGAGCCCATAAAGAAGGTAAATATGCTGTTGTTTGGAATAGTCAAACCCCAACAATTATTGATGGTGACCTATCTAAATTAGCACTTCTTAGAGAAATGGGCTTAGCGAGTATGCAAATTACTTATAACGGTACTTACCGGTATGGAGATGGCGTCATTGAGGCTTATCATGGTCGTGATCGTGGCTTAACTAACGAAGGTAAAAAATTAGTCGATGCCATTATTGAACAAGGTATTATTGTTGATTTAAGTCATGTAGGTGAAAAAACGGCCCTAGATACCTTACATTACATGTTAAAAAATCATCCAGGGGTACCTGCAATTTTTAGTCACTCATTGCCCGCTGGTGCTTTTAAAAATGAGAAAAATGCCACTGAACGTGGTTGTTATAGAAATATTACCGATGAAATGGCTATGTTATCAGCCAAAACAGGTGGCTATGTTTCTCCTACCTTTACTGAATGGATGTTTGACGGGATTTGGCCTGAAGATATAACACCACAACAAGGGGCTGATGTTATTGATTATTATGTGAAACTTGTTGGTATTGATCATGTCGGCTTAGCCACAGATGATATGTTTTCTGAAGAGTTAATTGTTAAATTTTCTAAAGCAAATGCTGATTCCTATGAAGACGATGGCTATATGGTAAAAGCGATGGATAAAGGTGCTACCGGTGCAGGTGAGCTTTCTAAATATATTGCAGCTGTCACTGACGAACTATGGAAACGCGGCTATTCTGATGATGATTTACGAAAAATATACGGTAAAAATGTCATGAGAACATGGAAAACAGCTTGGAAGTAATATTTAATTCTTGCCATAAAAAAGCCAGCTATCGCTGGCTTTAAAATAAATAACTCGTGTATTAATCTTTACTCGGCAGTTTCTACTTCTTGTTCAGTAGGTGCTGCTGATTTATTTAAAAACATGGCACGTAATTTACCATCTACATCTTCAGCCATTTCGGTATGCTCTTCTAAATATTTAACCGCATTCGCTTTACCTTGACCGATACGCTCACCATTACAACTATACCAAGCACCCGCTTTTTCAACAAAGCCATTCTTAACGCCTAGGTCAATTAATTCGCCTAAGTTATTAATACCTTGGCCATATAGAATTTGAAATTCAGTTTGTTTAAATGGTGGCGCAATTTTGTTTTTAACCACTTTAACTCGGGTTTCATTACCAACAATTTCATCACCATTTTTCACAGCACCAATACGGCGGATATCTAAACGTACCGAAGCATAGAATTTTAAAGCATTACCACCGGTTGTTGTTTCTGGGTTACCAAACATAACACCAATTTTCATACGGATTTGGTTAATGAAAATCAGCATAGTATTTGATTTTTTCAAGTTACCCGTTAATTTACGCATCGCTTGTGACAACATACGAGCTTGAAGGCCCATGTGAGAGTCCCCCATATCACCTTCAATTTCTGCTTTCGGCGTTAAAGCAGCAACAGAGTCAACCACAATGACATCAATGGCGCCTGAGCGAGTTAGCATATCAACGATTTCTAATGCTTGCTCACCGGTATCTGGTTGAGAAACCAATAATTCATTAATGTTAACCCCTAGCTTTTCAGCATAAATTGGGTCAAGCGCATGCTCGGCATCAACGAAGGCACAAACTTTACCTTCTTTTTGTGCTTGGGCGATAACTTCTAACGTTAGTGTTGTTTTACCACTTGATTCAGGGCCATAAATTTCAACTACACGTCCTAATGGTAAGCCACCCGCACCTAGGGCAATATCAAGACCTAAAGAGCCAGTAGAAATAGTTTCTACGTCCATAGTGTTGTTGTCGCCTAATTTCATAATTGAACCTTTACCGAATTGGCGTTCAATTTGTCCTAGGGCGGCTGCTAGTGCTTTTTCTTTATCGTCTTTCATAGTTTGCTCCACGGAACTTAATGGGTTATTTCGTTTTGATGAAGCAAGTATACTGTATAGTCGTACAGTATCAAGTTTTTTTATAACTTTTTTTATTTCAGATTAAAAACCTAACAAAGCACACTTTTAACAGACTGTTTTAAATGGATTATTTGACTCTTTATAACTTTTACATATTTTTAGTAAAAAAGTTATTAAACAGTGTTTTTCAAATACACTCAGTAATAATTACAATGTTTATTGATTTTAATACAGTACTTTCTCTCGCCTATAAAACACATAAATCAATTTTCTGTTTAATCATCTAAAACTCGCTAAAAACAACTTTGTTAAAATGTGTTTTCTTTATGTGCTTTGTGTAATCGACTTACTAATAGCATTTCATTTTAATATCATACTTTTCGTATTAATTGTTTTAGTAATAGCCTGTCTTTGTACTCCTATGCCAATGCAAGATATCAACATTGAATATCATTAATACATCAATAATCGCCAGTTTTAGCGCGTATCAGAGCAATATTTTTTTGATTCGCTTCACATGCTAACTGCTGATTACACTTATGTTTTAAAGGAAAAAGTAATGAATTTTAAAGATCACTTATCTAAATTATTTAATATGCCATTGGTTTTCACTTCAATGACACTGTTGGCACTAACAGGCTGTGATTCAAGTGATGATGATGATGGTAGTACTGGCTACTTTCAACTATACAATATCTCTTCTACAGCACCAGCTATCTACTTAACAGTAGATCAAGAAGATGATGATGACTATGACGAAAACACACATACAGGCGTTTCTTATACAGGTATTAGCAGCCGATTAACTTATGATAAAGATACTTACGATATCGAGCTGGCTTGGAAAGACGAAGATTATGACTTAGAAGTTATTTACGAAAGCCAGTTACAGATCACTAAAAACTCTATCAAGTTTATTGTCGTTTCTGAAGAAATCACAGCACCAAATATTCATATATTTGATATTGATGTGAGAGATGACGATGAAATTGAAGATGATAATGATGATGACTTATTTAATATACGCTTCTTAAATATGCACCCAGATTCTGCCGGTGTTGACATCTATATGTCTGAAGAAGATGAGAGCTTTAATGAAGCACAGTTAATGGGTCAACCAAGTTACGGAGCGCTAACTGAAAGCCAAAAAATGGATGAAGACAGCTACATCTTTTATATAACAGAAGCAGGTAGTGACGAGGTTGTTTTTACTTCAACAGATATCTCATTTCCTTATTCTTCAGAATATATAATTTCTGTTCGTGAGAATAAAGGCGCAGGCTCTTCTCCGTATGTGATGGATTTAATCACCACCTCGTCAGTGAGTGAATATGCAGATGTAGATTCTGAAGCAGCTTTTAGAGTTTATAACGGTATTATTGAACATGAATTACTACCCGGCTATGAAGGTGTTATTGATTTACATGTTGATGGCGTAGATGATACTGCTGAAATTGCTGACCTTGGTTTTAGTGAATTCAGTGACAAAATTCAAACTGATTTTGGTGATTACAGTATCAACTTAGTGTCTTCAGCTGATGGTAGTGCCGTAATAGAAAACCACCTACTGACACTTAATGAGAATAGCGACAAAACTATTTTCTTTTACCTAACTGAAGATGATGTCGATCATGATGGTGATGGTGATGTTGATGAAGACGGTGATGGTCAAGTTGATGAAGTGGAAATATTTGTTAATTCACTTGTGGTCAATAACAGCCAAAGTGAAAGCATCTACACTCATATTTATAATGTCATAAACTTAATTGATAACGATGATTTTAGCTCTGTAGACGTATATTTTGTGCGTAGTAATGAAATCATTTCTACTGCTGAATATGCTGTGTCAGCATCTTATATAGTGCCAAACTCAATCAGTTTAACAAACAATACTTACAGTGTATTTGTTGTTGCAACAGTTGATAGCTCTTCGCTAATTATCAGTACAACAGAGTTAGTGCTAGATGAAGACAGCAACGATCAATTTATGATCATTGAAACTGATGAAAATGAAGCCACTGGTTTTAAAGCAACATTTACCGACCAAATGGTAGATTAAACACATTACGTCATAAGGAGTGACGATGTGTTAATTATTCAGGGTATATAATACTATGACATTATCAATATTATATACCTTGAAATAAAGACGACGAATGCGAATTAAAATAGCTTACAAATTACTCCTTGCTAACCTCAGTATTATTTTACTGTTAGTGTTAGCAATGCAAGTAATGAGTTACTTTTCAAACAAGGAAGTTCTCATTGATTTTATTAGTGATATCGAAGGGCAAGTGCTCGACGATATCATTGATAAAGTTGCTTCAGAATATGCAATTAAACATTCTTGGGATGACTTCATTGCCGATCCAAAACTGTGGCGTAGAATGATTGTTAGGCAGATCAAAGATAGCAGCCCTATTTCAAAAATGGGCCATAGATTACCCGGTTTTGGCGATAGGCCTCCTCGACATGGAAAGCCTCCTTTTCGAGATGAGAATAAACGCCGCGGTCCCCCAAAACATTTTGATAAAAATATATCCGAAATGATCGCTTTAGACTTTTTAAGTCGCTTGAGTCTGCTAGATGCCGATCATCAAGAAGTTATCGCCGCTAGAACAACCGATGAAGTATTATCCATTAAAGAAATAGTCCTCAATAACGAAACTATTGGCTGGCTAAAACTCAATAAAAAGCACATCGGAGATGATCCCTTCGCTGACTTTTATTTAAAAAAACGACTAAAAGTAATTTACCTCGTCGGTGTCATCGGGGTCATTATTGCTACCTTTATCAGTTATTTTTTATCGAGACATATTACCGCGCCAATCACTTTACTAACAGATACAGCTAAGAATATTGCTAAACGTGATTTTACTACGCGAATAAAAGTCAAAACCAATGATGAATTTAGAGATTTAGCGAGTAGTGTTAATAATATCTCCAAAGAATTAGCAAAGTATGACGATCAACAAAAACAATGGTTAATGGATATATCCCATGAGCTTAGAACACCATTAACCATTTTAGATGGCGAGATTGAAGCCTTACTAGATGGTATAACACCATTAGATGAGCAGGCTGTCACCTCATTACAAGAAGAAGTCACATTGATCATGCGCTTAGTAAATGATCTACATGATTTAACGGTTATAGATAAAACCTCATTTGAATGTCAGCAAGAGAATATAAATTTCACTCAGCTACTAAATTTACAGTTAAATAAGTTTTCAAATAAATTTCACGATAGCAACATTGTGCTTAATAACCAGCTACTCGCTGCAGATATTTTTGTGCTAGGTGACCAAGCAAGGTTGTGCCAAGTGGTTAAAAATATCTTTGAAAATGGACTACGCTATATAGATTCACCAGGGTCTTTAACCGTGACAACCAGTATTACTAAACAAAAAGTACAATTAACATTTCAGGACTCTGGTCCAGGCGTCTCTCAAGAGGCATTACCTCAATTATTCAATCGCTTATATCGCACCGATGAATCAAGAAATAGAAAAACGGGTGGTGCAGGTTTGGGACTCGCTATTTGTAAAAATATTATCGAAGCACATCGCGGTGATATATCCGCAGAGAAAAATATCGAAGGTGGACTTTCTATACACATCCATCTGCCAATTAATGATGAAATATAGAAAATAAAGCCATGACTAAAAACCATATCTTAATCGTAGAAGACGAAATAAAAATAGCCACCTTGATTGGAAAATATTTAGCACTAGAGGGCTATGACTCTACTCATGTCATTGATGGCAAAGATGCGCTTAGCACCTACCAAAGTTGCCAAGCGGATCTCGTTGTCTTAGATGTAATGCTGCCAAGTATAAATGGCGTAGATATTTGTCGTGCAATACGAGAAATAAGTAATGTACCTATTATTATGCTGACAGCACGCGTCGAAGAAATTGATAAGTTAATCGGCTTTGATGTAGGTGCCGATGATTATGTATGCAAACCTTTTAAACCAAAAGAATTAATGGCAAGAATCAAAGCTATTTTGCACCGCTGTAATCTCAATGCAAATACTCAAACATCAACGCTAAGCTCAGGCGGCATAAAAATAGACATCACAACCCATAAAGTTTTTGTTAAAGACAATGAAGTCACATTAACATTCAATGAATTTAATTTATTAAAAATCTTTCTAGAGTTTCCTGACAAGGTTTATTCGCGTCAAGAGCTATTAAAAATTACCCAAGGCAAATACTTTGAGAGTTATGAACGTACTATTGACTCACACATTAAAAACTTACGTAAAAAGCTAACTAAAGCCGACCCGGATACACAGCACATAAAATCTATATACGGTGTTGGATATCAATACATCAGTGATGAAAGCTAATTACCTAAACGAATACCAATTTATCCAGATTTACACGGCAACACATTGCCGTTGATTACCTATTTTCAATTAACAAAACCAGTTTGAGTGAATTTACTAGTCGTTCATTTACTCAAACTGCTTTTGGTATGCCCAAAATTCAGCTAAATATCGATAAAACGACAACAGTTTGTTAGGTAAAACAGTAACAAGCTTCACAATATGTATAAATTATGGGGACAAAGTGTAACAAGTATGTTTTTTATATTTATAACAGTTACTTAGCTAACTTTCGGGCACGTTATTGCATAAAAGAATGATTCAGTAATGCTGATATGGTTACTGAATACACACGAGTAAAACTAGTTTACTCGGTACATTAATACTCAATAAATTTGGAGTAAATACAATGATTAGTAACGTTAGTAGTGGCGGGTATTCCCCCATGATGCAAGGCATGCAAGGAAAGATGCCACCCAGTGCTGAAGAAATGGCAGAAAAACTCATGTCAGCCGCTGATACAGATAGCGACGGCGCCATCAGCAAAGCTGAATTTAGTGCTATGTTCGAAAGTTCAGAAAGCGCAGATACGAGTAAAGTTAGTAGTGTGTTTGCAGATATGGACGCTGATGGTGATGAGTCTATATCATCATCAGAAGCCAGTGATGCTGTTAGTAATTTATTACAACAACTACAAGAGCAGCGTATGGCTGGCAATATGCCACCGCCTCCACCGCCTCCTAATATTCCTAGTGCGGAAGATTTGCTCACCTCAGCCGATACTGATGAAAGTGGTAGCTTAAGCTTGGATGAATTTACCAGCGCTTTAAAGTTATCGGAAGATGAAGACGAGTCTATCTTGTCGCAATTATTTGATAAAACCGATGTTGATGGCGATGGTATTGTTACGCAAGAAGAGCTTTCCACTGCAATGGAAAAAGAGCGACAAAGTAACGCAAGCGCCAGAGGTGAAACTGGGCAGACAGCAGCTAATAAAGCTTCATTTGTGATGGATTCTTTATTACAGCAATATCAACAAAACTCAATGAGCATAACCAGTGATAGCGCATTAAACATTGTAGCTTAACTGATAAGAGCAAAAACTAAGTAAGCGCTTATCCGTTTAGTAAGTGCTTACTTCTTCATTAGTTCTATATTCGCTGTATTTTAACTTAATAATCAAAAAACAATAATATTGTTAATCACTTCTGTCTCAATACCTAGCTCTTGGTTAATTTTTAATTGCCATTTTTTTGCTATAACTTCAAGCGTGCCATTTTCATTTATCAGTTTATATGCATTTTGCCATTGTCTAAGTACTTCTTCAGAAGTGCCAAGTTTAGACATAGCGATATATACATTAGATTGGTTTAGTTCGAAAACTTTTTTAAATTTATTGGTATCAATATTTAATGACTTACATAAATAGACTAACCCTTGATTTTCATAGGCTATTGCTGGAATTTGACCAAAAAGTAAACGTTCAACATTTTGTTTATGCTGAGTGACGGAGTCTAAATTATTAAAACCTCTATTTTTTAACCACTCCTCTCGAACGTCTCCTCTAACCACCCCGATACGTGTTAATAGTTTTAATTCAGCCAAGTTGTTAAAGGTTAACAGTGAATCATGAGAAGTAAAAATACTCCACTTCTTCTTCATTACTAAGCCTAACCAATGAAATTTATCTTCTCTAAACTCCGTTCGTGAAAAGCTAAAAAAGACGATGTTGGGTTTAAGTTCCGCTATATTTAGGGCACGCACTTCTGGCACTATCTCAATAGTGATATTGCTATTTAATTCTTTTTTAATCGCTTCGATAATATCAACAACATAGCCTTCAGTATGGCCATCAGAATTTATATAACTCGCAGGAGGTTCATTTACAGCTAATATCCGCACTTCTTGTGCGCCAAGAGAAAAGCAAACTACCAATAATAAGGAAAAGTATTTAATCATTAATTGTATATTTAAAGAAACAACTGAATTTTATATATTTAATCAGTTTAGCAGATGAATACTAAAGGTAAGTATCTATATTGAAAATATATGAATATAGACTATTGGATACGATTGCCATCTATTGGTTTAATTTGTGCCATTTCGGCCCGTAATATTTATCCATTATTTGATCAAAGCGGCCATTTTTCTGCAGCTTTTCTACAGCACGCTTAAGAGTAGGAATTTTAGCTACTTGCTTCGATTTCTTTGATAGCTGTAGCCATTGCTCTTTTTCTCCCAAAATGAATTTATTATTTATATTCACTTTCTCAAGTGCGTCATATTTATTTAGCTGATAACTTAACACTAGGGCACTTCCTGCGATGGCATCAAGACGACCACGCTTAATCATTTGCGCAGCTTGATCATAATTATTCAGCTCTACAATAGTCAGTGATTGATCATTATCAAACTGCTCACTTAAGTGAGTACCACGGGTTTTACCAATAGTATAATGTTTAAGATCTTCATAACGGTTGATTTCCACACCATTAACCGGAATAACGACAGTTTTTACTGTCCGAATTAATGCCGCATATTCAACCAAATTTGAACGAGAATTAGATTTAAAAACAATACCGCCATCATGCTGACCATGAGAGATACTATGCCAAATTCGTTGGTATGGTGTTAACTGTTTATTAATACAAAGGCCACTGACTTGCTCAATCGCAGTCAAATAATCCCAGTGAACACCAAGGGCTTTACCGGTTGAGTTTTTAAAACCAATAGGAGCATTATGGATCACATGAAAATCTAAACAATCACTGCTCTGCTCGGCCTGAGCAGCAACGGTAAGCATTATATTGGTAATTAAAAATAAAAAGAGTTTCAATACAAGTTCCTTAAAGACTACCTCTGCATTATAAAACTTAGTTTTAAAGATAGTCAAAACTTACAATGATTAAAATAAACGCCTTTGATATACCACTAAGCACATTATTTTGTGTTTAACCGATATTAAAAAAACCTCTATTTTAATTACTTGAGAGGACCAATAAATACAAATTGATATTTTTGTTCAATAGAGGCTTTAAGTCGGTAAGGTATAGTAACGTTTAGTTAGCCACTAAAGATTACTCTTTTTATCAAACTATCAAATTCGCATAAACTAATTCGCAAGAAGTATTTTGTTCTTTGGTTTGAACAACTAATTCTATAGCTAAGGTTATAACACTTGAACTCGGCTGAGCACATTTTTCTAACGGTTATTGTTTAAGCTCTGTTGCTATTAAATAATGGTATTTAGTATATTTAGATAAAGCTAACAAATAAATTTCTTTACTAAAAATTGGCTCTGAAGAAACACTAATGTATTCTGATAGACCTAATTGTTCAATAAGATATGTCGCATTTTTTTCTTCTGCAATAACAAAATCAACTCGCCCTTTCGACAGCTTTAACAAGTTTTGTGATGACTTTGTTACTTTTTCATTATCAATATGATTATTTAAAATTAAATCATCAAAATACTCATTATACGAATCTCCAATGACTACTCCCATAGTTAGCAGGAATAACGCTTCAGGTTTTTTCGTATTAATACCTTGAGGGAATGCTTCTTTATTACTGTAAATGCGATAATTAAACTTTGTTGTCATGGTAAAGTAATCTAAATACAGCTGCTCAAGAGGACTTTTACTTGAAGCAACAACACCTGAAACCTTATTGTTTATTAAAGCATAAGTCGCTCTTTTCTTTGGGTATTCTGATATTTCAAAGGTTAAATCTGGCCATTGAGAAAATAACTGTTCCAGTTGTACATAAAAAATACCTGCATTAAATTTATCTGAGTTATTTTTCATTAGGTAAGGAGGATTTTCCACCGCGACTAATTGTATAACCTCTTTTGCAGATAAGAAGTGAGTATTTAGAAAAGTAAAAATAATGAAACAACACATGGAATAATATTTCATTGATAAGCTTTCCCTGTGAATACAAAAATGCTCGCTACTTCAGGCGATAATTCATAACCTAAAGTCTGTAAGCGACTAACATTAATGGTGGGAACCCCCGCAGGAGGTGTAATAATAGGTAAATCGCCAGCAGATTTACCTTGCAAAATTTGATAGGCGTATTCAGCACTTTTCCAACCTTGTTGACTCCCTGCATCAGCAGCACTCACTAAAGATCCTTGCGCTACTGTATAATCCCAAAAGGTAGCAACAGGCAGCTTAGAGTGATTATTTATCCATTGTAATACTTCAGCACTGCCTATTTTTTCACCTTGCTCATTTTTGAGTTGATTGGCAGCAATGACCACTACACTATCAACATTTTTATTCCATTTTTTTATACTTTGTTGCCACTGCGAGAAGTCATTTGAAACTAGCGTGTCTTGTAGTGATAATGCAATATTCTTTTGCTGCCTAAACTGAGATAAGAGTTCCAATCCAGTTGTTGAAGAGTCAGTGATTAGTGCAAAAGTTTGACTTGTCGGAATAACTTTTTTTAATAAAGAAACAGTTTGTCCAATATAAGTCGTTTGATAAATACCTGTTAAATTGTGATTAGGACTTGCGATAGAGTCAATTTTATTATCAACCAGATAATAACTTAGCGGTTTATTGATGCCACAAAATACAACTGGGATAGTACTGATGTTTAAACCTACATAAATAAGCGCGTCATCATCAGTGGTGATCACAAGATCAGGCTGCTCTTGCTTAATCCTATTAGCAATATGTTGCGCTTTCTTTTTCAACGCTTCAACAGAATTATTTTTAAACGCATCTAGGGTTTCTTCTACTAATATATAATCATGATTACGCTGAAAATTATTTTTGTTAAACCCTTGTACTAATCCTTTAGTTATCGACTTTGTCCATGCAAAACTCTTATGATCGTAACTATGTACAATCAATATTTTTTTCGGCGTTTTAGCAAGAGCAGAACTTGCTAATAGCAACAGAACAATAACAACGTAGACCTTCATATTTTCCACCGATTAACTAAGTTATTTAAACAATATGTCATCCCTATCAGTTATTGATATAAATTACAGTCTCGCTCATAAAACCACGATATACCATTGATTAGGTTTACATTTCACTTTAAATCGAAATAATTCACCTTACCTTGTATTAGTATAGTAGGGTTTTTCTCCTCTGGTCAAAGTTACTAAATTTTTACTGATACAAAAGCTGAGAGTTTAAAAATTTTGATAACTAATAGAAACAAGTCAACTCTCTTTTAAAACTATTACTTATCAGGGAGATTATGACGATATAGTTTAATCAAACCTGAGTTTATGGCCTGCGTTTGACACTTTCGCTTTAAGGTAATCTTCATTACCTTCTTTGATATGGGTAGAAGTATTCACTTCTTTCTCAATGGTTAAGCCATAATCCGTTAACGCTTTTATCTTTTTAGGATTATTAGTCATTAACTTTAAGCGTGAGATATTCAACGCTTCAAGCATTTGCCCTGCTTCGGTAAAATCTCTTAAATCATCACCGAAACCCAAATGATTATTTGCTTGGTAGGTATTCATTCCTTCAGACTGAAGTTTGTAAGCATCAATTTTGTTATATAACCCAATACCGCGACCTTCTTGACGAAGATAAAGAATTACACCACCTTCAATGGCCATTTGATTAATGGCCTCATCTAATTGCTCACCACAATCACAGCGAGATGAGTGAAAGACATCTCCCGTTAAACATTCTGAATGAATTCTTACTAATGGTACTGGCACAGTTGTGTCTGCCTGCGCAAAAATTAAAGCTACATGCTCTTTATCAGAAACGAGACCTGTAAATGACACCATTTCTGCAGGAATGTGGCTATTTGAGCCAACTTTTAAAGAAATTCTTGTACGTACTTCAGCCATAACTATTTATTCTACTAACCTAAAATGAAATGTTGATACTAGAAGCAATCCTATGAGCTGCTTCTCTTCAAGTATAGCAATTATACCCTATTTCTTTTTACTGGTCTGATGATTATTTACTTATTTATGCATTCCACGAATAGGATAATTATTATCAGGGTTTCTAATCCAACCTAAGCCATTAACCAATGCTTGTAACTCAGGCCTCACAAATGGATTATTCGAAATATCAGTTACTTGTATTTTACCTTCATTATTAACAACAAAGATCCCAGGCTCGGCAAAAGGATGATCGGTTTCTTGCTCAGAGCGAGGATCTGAAATATATAAACCTAATGTTTTCATTTGCGCTAAATTTAATCCATACGCTAATGGAAAACTGACATCTAGCTGCTCACGATGACTTTCAAGCTGTGCCTTGCTATCACCTGAAACAGCAATTAGATCAACACCTATCGCTAAAAGATCATCTTTATATTGTTCAAGTTGATTTAAGTATTTGGTGCAAAGTGGACAATGACGGCCTCGATATATCACAACTAGCTGCCAATCAGCACCATTTTTAGGCTTGCCAAGTTCAATTTGCTCACCAGAGCTAAGTGTCGCTGTTAGCGCTGGAAACTGACTACCAGCGTGTAATTTATTTGTATAAGTTAACTCAGTACTCATTTATTCACCTAAAAATTTTCATTAATATGAGCTTCAAAACGTTTGAAGTCATTATCAATATCGGCATTTTTCATCACATCAAAACAAGCAACGGTTTTCATTGCTGCTAAACCAAAAAACTTAAAGTTCATGTGCATAGGAAACATCAAGTCATCAACACTTTTGCCTTCAAAAAATTCATTATCATCATTAAAAGCTTCTGCTGGCGCATTGAATGTTAATGACATCATGTACCGCTTACCTGCAAGTGTACCGCCTGTGCCGTAGTTCTTTTTCGGCTGCTCTTCATTGCGACCGTCACCAACACAAAGCGCTCCCCCCATGCCTGCAGTATAGACATCATCCATGTATTTTTTGAATGACCAAGGTACTCCCATCCAGTTACTGGGTGATTGTAAAAAGATAATATCCGCCCATTGGTGATGTGCTAACTGCTCTGCAACATCATATTCATCAGCCATAGTGACCACACGAGTGTTATAGCCCTTAGTTGTTAATATAGTTGATGCTTTATCAACTAATGCTGCATTTAACTTACCCTCTGAAAAAGGGTAGTACTGGTGAGCATTAATAATTAATACGTTTTTTGCCTTTGTAGTGTTCATAAAGTAACTCCAACAATGTCATCACATTGACGACTGAATAAATTTAATTAAAGAAAATATCTCTAATTCCTCAAACATGTGGTATATTTTAGTTACCTAATAAACAATATCAATTAGTATACTTTTAGTAACCTAGTTGTTTTTGGAGAGATTTTATGGAAAGTCCAATAAAAACAGACAGTAAAGGTAGAAAAAAAGTTTTGAATGCTTGTACTGAGCCTTGCGCCATTGAAAAAGGCATGCGTTTAATTGGCGGAAAGTGGAAAGGATCTATTATTTATCATCTAAAAGATGAGCCTGTTCGCTTTAATGATTTAACACGCATGTTAGGCGGCGCCAGTAAAAAAATGGTTGATCAACGTTTAAAAGAACTTGAGAGCGAAGGCATGGTATTAAGAAAAGTGATCAGTGATAGACCGGTCGCCGTCACTTATCAATTAACTGAATTTGGACAATCAGCCTTAACTATTTTAGAGCAGTTAAGAATTTGGTCTGAATCACACCAAATCAACTAAGCTATAGATACATCAGCTGTACAACTTGTCGCAAAGACAGCTAATAAAAATCAGTAACGATTTAAGGTTTAACATGAAAAAGCAGAAGATTTTATTATTATTCGCTCACCCATCACAACACAGATCAGAAGTGAACGCTGCTTTATTTAAAGCTGCCAAAGCTTTAGATTTTGTTACCACTGTAGACTTATATGAAGAATATCCACGCTTTAATATCAATATAGATAAAGAGCAGCAACGATTAGTAGACCATGATGTGGTAATTTTTCAGTTTCCTTTATATTGGTATTCTACTCCTGCGATACTAAAGGAGTGGCAAGACTTAGTGCTAGAGTATGGATTTGCTTACGGCACTGACGGTACCGCTTTAGCTGACAAAACCTTCCTTTGTGCAATTAGCGCCGGCGGCAAAGAAGTTGCCTATCATGCTGATGGTTATAATCACTTTACGGTGAGAGAGCTACTGCAACCATTAGAGCAAACCGCGACTTTAACAGGAATGAATTTTCTTCCTCCTTTTGCTTTATTTAGTAGCCGAAGTGCTACCACTGAAAATCGATTAAACAATCACCTTAATCAATGGCAGAACTTGTTACAGGCTTTGCACAACAATAAAATTCCTACCGATGAAGTGAAAGCACTCAATACCCTTAACTATGGTTTAAAAGAGCTGCTTAATACTCCCCATGCAACTAAGGAGCACAGCTAATGACTATATATTTTGTACAAGCGTTTATTTACCTAGTCGCTGCCGTTATTGCTGTACCTTTAGCTAAAAAATTAGGATTAGGCTCAGTACTAGGTTATTTAATTGCTGGCGTAGTGATTGGCCCCATTACTGGTTTGGTCGGTCAAGAAACCATAACTATACAACACTTTGCCGAATTTGGTGTGGTGATGATGCTCTTTCTAGTAGGCTTAGAGCTTGAGCCTAAAATGCTCTGGCAAATGCGCAACCGCCTACTTGGCTTAGGTGGACTTCAAGTCGTTATCACCACCAGTTTAATTGGCTTAATTGCCTTAGCGTTAAATCAGCCATGGACTGTTGCCTTGGCCATTGGCCTAATATTTTCACTATCCTCAACCGCTATCGTTTTACAAACCTTTAATGAAAAAGGGTTAAGTAAAACTGAAGGGGGTCAAAACGCTTTCTCGGTATTACTGATGCAAGATATTGCCGTTATTCCCATGCTGGCGTTTATTCCTATGTTGGCTTTACCTGAGCTTGTTGAAGCTGCACAACATGCAAAATCTGCCGCTGAGCATCATGAAGAATTAAGCTTGGTGGCTGACTTACCCACTTGGGCTTACGCCAGTGCAATTTTAGGCAGTATTTCTGGGGTTATTGTTTTGGGGCACTTTTTAAGTAGGCCATTATTTCAGTATGTTGCTAGCTCTGGCCTTAGAGAAATATTTGTTGCCACCGCCCTTTTACTGGTTATTGGTATTGCCGCCTTAATGAGTTTAGTGGGTTTATCACCGGCTTTGGGTACTTTCCTTGCCGGTGTTGTTTTGGCAAACAGTGAGTTTAGGCATGAGTTAGAGTCAAATATAGAGCCTTTTAAAGGTTTATTATTAGGGCTGTTTTTTATCACCGTTGGTGCGGGGATAAACTTTGCAGTACTCAACGAAAATCTCATTTTAATACTGGTACTTACGTTAGCGGTTATGTTTATCAAGGGACTAGTGCTTTGGGGTCTCGCCGTCATCTTTAAAATAAAAGACAGTAATCGCTGGTTATTTGCATTGAGCTTGGCGCAAGCCGGTGAATTTGGCTTTGTGTTACTAAGCTTTACCCTTCAAAACAATGTTTTACCTAGTGGCATAGCAAGTATATTACAGCTAGTTGTTGCTTTATCGATGTTTTTAACACCAGTATTATTTATCGTGTTTGAAAAAATTATCCTACCTAGATATCAAGCCAGCAGTAATGAAAAAGAGTTTGACGAAATTGATGAGCAAGGTAGTGTAATTATTGCGGGGATTGGCCGTTTTGGACAAATAGTAAACCGTTTATTAGTGTCTAATGGTGTCAATACTGTAGTGCTAGATCACGAAGCTTCACAAGTAGAAAACCTAAGAAAAATTAATGTAAAAAGCTACTTTGGTGATGCCACGCGTCCTGAGCTATTGCATACCGCAGGGATTGAATCGGCAAAATTACTGGTGATTGCTATTGATAACAAAGAAGAGGCCAAAGGGCTAACGCATTATGTGAAGCAGAATTACCCTCAGGTTAAAATTCTTGCTCGCGCGTTTGATAAAGGTCACAGTTATGAATTAAAGCTCGCTGGCGCCGATTATACCATTAACGAAACTTATCACTCTGCATTAGAGCTTGGGGGTAAAGCCTTAGTTGATTTAGGCTTCCATCCATTTACTACAGAGCATAAAAAGTCAGCCTTTGTGCAAACGGAGTTAGATGCTTCAGAAGATCTATTCAATCAATGGCAACATGGCTCTGAAGGTGAACGATTTGACCCCGATTACCGCAAGCTGTTTATACAAATAGAAGAGAATATGAGAAAAGCCATGGGCTTGGATCGTGTTGATAAACATAGCATTGATGAACGTGGTTGGACGCCGCCGCCAAAAGGCTATGAGAATAAATTTGATTAGTCGATAAATTAACTAAATGAATTACTTAGCCCATTTATATTTAGCCCAGCCCAATGCAGATTCCTACTATGGTAATCTGCTTGGGGATTTTGGTGGTAAAACTCACGCTGTTCATTTAGCCGAGCCTGTAAAGCAAGGCTTGGCAAATCATTATTTAGTGGATAAATATACCGATAATCACGAATTAGTTAAGCAAGCTAAACTATTATTTTCGGCCAATAAAAGACGCTTCTCTGGTATTGCTTTAGACGTATTGTTTGATCACTTTCTAATACGCCATTGGCAGCGTTTTCATGCGCTGCCCTTTACGCAATTTAAAGTTGAAAGCTATGGTTTACTAGCTGATAACTTACCTGCTATGCCCACAAGAATGCAGCAGGTGGTATCACGAATAACGCGGGACGACTGGTTTAAATCTTACGAAACGTGTGCAGGAGTTGGCTTTGCTCTTGATAATATTGCCAAGCGTATTCGCTTTACTAATCAGTTTACCAACAGTATTGAAGATATTAATCACCATTATCTAGAATTAGAGGCTGTGTTCTTAGACTTCTTTCCACAATTAATTACCCATGTCGCCAAGCATCGCCTTGAAAGCTAGCTTGCTGATATTAACTCGCTGACACTAGCTCGCTGACATTAACAAAGAATCCACTGCTTCGTGAAATGTAGGGTAATCAACATAACCTTTTTCTCCGCCGCCATAAAAAGTGCATTTAAACGCTTATGGTCAAATGGTTTATCTATCTAGAAACCAATGACTTTTCTACACTCGCGATCAGTTTATTTAACCAACCTGAGGCTAAACTAGGTTGATAGTATAGCGCTATTTCCTCTTTATTTACTTCATGATAATCAACTAGGTCTATCGTTTTTAATTGATATTGCTCAGCAATAAAATCAGGAACATATGCCAGAGCCTGTCCTTGCTTTACCAGTGATATCAAAACACTAAAATCATTACATCGATAACCTATTGTTCGCGGTGCAAGCTCATCTTGCCAACCATCAGAGCCAACGCCTCTGGTGATCCCACAAAAAGGGGACACGCTTGGGCAAGCAAAAACAAATTCAGGCAATTGTTCAGTGTTTATCCTGCCATCAGGAAAGCGTTCGAAAAGACTATGCTCTGGGCTAGCAACAATTGTAAAGCGTGTTTCTCCCAGAGTTATGCTCACCAACTGATTGAGTGAGCTGCGCTCGGAAGCCGCAAATTTAGTGGCTAACGCTAAGTGCATTGCCCCTTTTTCAACTTGGCTAAGTGCCTGCCCCTCCCAATCAATATCTAGGTTTAATTCATAGTACTCGCTAGAGAGCTGTGTTATCAGTTTTGGTAACCAATACTGAACTAATACCGATGGGCCAGTAATATTCACTTTATGCTTAGTGGTTTGGTGCCCAAACTCACTGAGCATTTGATCCGACTCATGCACAATATGCTGTGCATATTGACGAAATCGCTCACCTTGCTGATTGAGGATAATATTACGACCGACCCGATCAAATAACTGAGTATCGAGTTTCGCCTCAAGTCGCTTAACCACTTTCGATAAAGCGCCAGCTGTTTTAGACAGCTTAATTGAGGCTTTTTGTAAATTACTACACTGAGCAATCACTAAAAAATGTCGTAGATCTTCGATATCCATAAATCACAATAAAGAAATAAATAAGCAACAATTATATCCAATTAGGAATCAGTTAGTCACTTTAATTCGTTATTTTTCATATTCGATGTTTCTTATACTTGCACTAAATAAATTCACTTATCAAATCATATGAAACCACTCGCTCTACTCCCTAACCACCAGTTAATCATCATTTTTATTTGCCTTATTACACTCACTTTTACTTCAACAATTAGTCATGCCGCTCCCCTTGTTGCGAGTCATGCGCGAATAGGAACGTTTTTTTCAATGCATAGTGATGTGACTTCCTCCTCACCTCACCACGCAAGAATGGGAAGTCATGGCATGGTGCTTTTTACTGATGGTACTACCCTTTATGCTAGTCATATGCCTTTGTATAGCAAACCTCATGATTACCAACTCATTTATCAAATTAGTACTGATCGCAACAAACAAATCATCTCGGCGCTAACTAAAGGTAAAGCAGAAACTCCTACCCGTTACGCAACTAGCATGCTGACATTACTGCCTAAGCCTTTTGATTTGAATACGCTAGTTAAGAAGCAAGCTCTGACAATTTCAGCGACGGTATTTCAAGGTCATTTTGAGCGTGGAGGAACGCCATGGCTCACTGAAATAGAAGTAAAATTTACTAAGGTAATACTGAATGAACAATTAATTATTTCGCCCCAAAAGCACAGCTTGAATAAAGATATCCACCAATGGAGAGTTATACCACTGCACTCAAGTTCAGATAAGTTAATCGTTCATTTGATTGACGACAAACCCTCATTTGATGCTATTGTTTTAGGTAAAAACTGTCCGAATACAGCAAGTGAGACTATAAATAACGCTAAACTCAAAAGAGAAGACGCACATTTACATCTTGAAACTCACTGTCAACAACAAACCATTCTTTATTATGAAAAACAAGATTTTGCGGAGTAACAGATGAAATATTTACTTGTGATTATACTAAGCTATTTTTACACCTCACCTTTAGCTGCCCAAGTACAATCAAGCCAAAAATTAGCTTTGCTAAAACAATACTCATGGAATAGCGGCGCAAGTTTTTGTTTTTTTAATGATGACCCAGCCATTGAGGTGTATCAATACAATAAAGACAGCTACATCCTTAGACAAAGTAAATGCTTACACTATGAAGCACCCTTTATTTATGTACTCTTTGGTGAGCACAGTGTTTTTATTCAAGATACTGGAGCCACTGAAAACCCAGATAAATTTCCCTTATATAAACTTGTGATGGAGCTCGTTAATATGCACGCGATCGCCAATAATAAATTAGCAGAGCAATATAAAATAATTGTCAGTCATTCTCACAGTCATGGCGATCATACCGCCGCTGATAAACAATTTTCAGGCAAAGCTAATGTAACACTTATCGAGCCGACTCAATCTAGTGTTAGACAGTATTTTGGCTTTGGGAAAAACAAACTCAACTGGCCGACAGACATGGCTCAACTCGACTTAGGAAATAGAAAGTTATCCATTGTTCCCATTCCTGGTCATCAAGGTGAGTCAATTGCTGTTTATGATGAAGCTACCCAATGGTTATTAACTGGAGATACCCTATATCCTGGTAGGCTATATGTTAAAAATTGGCAAAGTTTTCAAGCTAGTATTAAACGTTTAGTCGATTTCTCTACTACTCAGCCAATATCTGCCGTGATGGGTACTCATATAGAAATGTCAAAAGTTGCAGGTATTGACTATGCAATGGGCAGTACCAATCAAGAAAATGAAGTGGCTTTACCCTTACCGCTAACTGACTTATTACTGCTTAATTCACTGTTACAAACCCATAACGAGCCAAAGAAAATAACCACACAACGTTTCATCATTTATCCAGTGAATTAATAACGTTAGTATTTAACTGGCAAAAAAAATGTCAGTACAAACCGAGCTTGTACTGACATTATGTTATCCATAGACTTCGGAAAAATTATTTAGCCGAGGTTAAAATCTTACGCACTATATCTAAGGTTAAATCACCGGTTTCAGATAATTGCGTTAAGCCCATTTTTTCCATATTCGCCACCAGTGTCTCTATTTCAGCATCACCAATGCCGTAATGCGACAACTTAGTCACTATGCCTAGTGAATTGAAGAAGCTCTCGGTATTATCAATAGCAGCAGCAATTTTCTCTTCATCTGTGCCTTCAGTGATATCCCACACACACTCTGCAAATTGTAAAAGTTTAGCGTGTTTGTGCTCGCTACGCTCTCTAAGTAGGCTAGGTAAAATAATTGCCAGTGTACGGCCGTGAGCAATATCAAACATAGCAGTCATTTCGTGACCTATCATATGTGTTGACCAATCTTGCATCACACCTACGCCAATTAGACCATTTAGTGCTGATGTAGCCGACCACATAAAGTTTTTACGCGCTTCTACATTGCTATTATCTTTATAAGTCACAGGACCTTCTTCAATCAAGGTTTTTAATAACCCTTCTGAAAATCTATCCTGAACTTTAGCGTTTTCAGGCTTAGTTAGGTATTGCTCAATAACGTGAATAAAGGCATCAGCAACACCATTGGCAATTTGCTCTTTAGGCAGTGTCATCGTTAAGTCTGGGTCTAAGAATGAAAATTTAGGAAACACTAACGGTGAGCTAAATGGATATTTTTGCTGTTGGTAAGTAATAACACCAAAAGTATTCATCTCAGATCCGGTTGCAGGCAATGTCACCACACAGCCTAAAGGTATAGCCTTATCTACTGGCACAGGTTCAAAGCCACTGAATAATAATTTTTCATGGTCTGATGCTTGTTGTGCCGCTAATGCAACGAACTTAGTACCATCCATTACTGAACCACCACCAACGGCCAATAAGAAATCAACTTTTTGTTCACGTACTAACTCAACAGCTTTAACCAAGGTATCAAATTGAGGGTTTGGCTCTATACCACCAAACTCAAGTACTTCACGCTCTCCAAGACTCGCTTTAATTTTATCTAAAGTGCCAAACTTTTTAACACTGCCGCCACCAAAAAGTACCAATACCTTGGCGTTTTCAGGAACCAATTTATCTAATTCATTTAATCTGTCTTGCCCAAAAACAATATGTGTTGGGTTGTAATAATCAAAGTTTTGCATGTGATATTCCTCTCTCTTTTAGATGAGTGTATTTTAGGCAACCAACATCGCTGACAGAATGGGCTAAAATCTCTAAATCATGCCTAAAGCTATCATTGTTGATATTTAATACCAAATTTACATTTTGATTCGTTATACTTTACGGCAAGTAATACAGTAAAAATCTATCCAATTTATTAGGCATACATGATGAATGACTTAGTTAACAATTTAAACGCTATCGCTATTAATGAAGGCTATAACCAAACACACCTTGATGGCGTTGGAGTATTCAAGGCTACCGAGTCTACGGGGCGTGTACCTCTTTGTTATAGCCAAGGTATTATTATTATCGCCCAAGGTCAAAAGCGCGTATTCTTTGACCAAAAAAGCTACGACTACAACCCTGACAATTACCTTGTGTTAACACTTCCTCTACCCGCAGAATGTGAAACCATAGTAGAAGAAGGGAAACCATTACTGTCACTGATAATCGATTTAGACATGCCGACTTTAACTGAGTTAGTTCGAGTTCTGGATGAACATGGAGAGATTCAGATAGCGGATAATGTTTCAGAAAACAAAGGTCTATTTATAAGTCAATGCACAGATACTTTAAATTGCGCTATTACTCGCTTATCTGATTGTTTAGGCTCATCACTACAATGTGACATTATTGGCAAAAGCCTAATTCGTGAGGTATTGTTTCATACCCTTCGAGGCCCACAAGCTGCACCTTTGTTTGCACTTGTTTCCCATAATACTCATTTATCAAGAATGGAAAGAGTACTTAAACATTTGCACAATAACTTTCAAGGAAAGTTAGACGTTGAACAGCTCGCCAATATGGCCAACATGAGTACTTCAACATTTCACCGTAACTTTAAGCAAGTGACCGCCTCTTCCCCAATTCAATACGTGAAAAAAATACGATTAAGTCGAGCACGAGAACTTTTACAGGATCAAGGATTAAAAGTGAAACAAGCGGCAGCACAAGTTGGTTATGAAAGTCCGACACAGTTTAGCCGTGAATTTAGCCGCTACTTTGGTCAAAGCCCTAGTGCTTTATCCCGCTTTGAGACGGCATAATCTAAAGATAAATAGCCTAGCCTTAAGATAATAATTATCAAAATTTTATATAAAGTCATTCCATGAAATTGAAGATTATCAATAAAAAATCTCTTTGCTATGCTATTTAACTCCTACAATTAAATAATATTCCATTGCAGGAAACTTGCATATTTAGCTGTTTGAGCTATTTATGTATTGTCACTATTTATATTTAATCTTAAATTAATTTAAGGAGTTACCATGTTAGGTGAAGATCATTCTTTGGTGAACGAATTTCCAACATATAAAGATAGTATTGTTGCACTTAATAAAACTGACAGAGTATTCTCTGCCAATGCTCAGCGTTACCATGCTCTCGATACAGAGATAAGAAAGCTTGAGTTAAATAACTCGCCTATTGATGATGAAGCATTTCATCAATTAAAAAATGAAAGAGCAGCGCTTAAAGACTCACTATACCAACTTATATTAGCCAGTAATTAAGCGCCACTTTGTCGTTACAATGCTGGATATATAGACAAAACGAGCAAGGATGCCATAGTGATATTAAAGATTTTCAGCTGAGTATTACCTTTTAAAAACAACTGAATTTTTTGCCCTAAAGCTATCCATGAGCATATGCAGGGCAAGTTAATTAATCCAAAAATTAATGCCACAAACAACACTGAGCCAAAACTTTTATTAGGCGCATATAAACTAATGGCCGTTAGCGCCATAGTCCAAGCTTTTGGGTTCACCCATTGAAATAATGCCGCTTGCATAAAGGTAAAAGGCTTCGCTTTTAAAATTTTATCGTCTGCTGAGCTAGATGAAAATGCTATTTTTATGGCTAAATAAAGCAAATAGACAATACTAAGCACTTTTAAGATATCGTAACTCATTGGAAACTTATCAAAGATCTGCATAACCCCTAAGCCAACTAGGGCAATCATTAAGGTAAAGCCGATAGATACACCAAGCAAATGAGGAACGGTTAGCTTAAAACCAAAATTTACCCCTGAATTCATCAACATTATATTATTTGGCCCAGGAGTGATTGAAGAAACAAAGGCAAAAGCAGTTAAGGCGGTGAGTATTTCAATGTTCATGGTATAAACTTTCTTTCGTCATAATCAAAATATAATTCTAACCTATCTGTGTTACAATTTTTGCGCGAATACCTTACCAATTAGCCGAATTACAACAACAAATGATTAAAAATGACAAATATAACGACATAATATTGCGCGAGCTAAAAGTTAATGGCCGTATCGCTAACTCTGAGCTAGCCGATAAAGTCGGTCTTTCTCCTTCAGCATGTTTACGCCGGGTTCAAGAACTTGAAAAAAGTGGCCTAATAAAAGGCTATCGGGCTGTGCTAGATAATAAACTATTGGGGAACAATTTTATTGCCTATGTTGGTATTGGCCTTAAAGAGCATTCAACCAATTCACAACTTGCTTTTGAAGACGCGGTAAAATTAGCACAGGAAGTCAAAGAGTGTCATAACGTTACGGGCAGTTTTGAATACATACTGCGAGTAGAAACAGCAGATATTCAATCATTTAAGAGATTTCATGCTGACGTGTTAGGTTCCATCCCACAGGTGATTAGTATTACTACCCATGTTGTGATGGACTCCCCTAAAGATGAGCGACTATAAAAATAACCTAGTAATTATCCACTATAATATCTTGTAATAACTTTAATTATTCACATACCTTAGTGTTAACTTAATATTGCTCAGGTTTTAACTTTAATAATTTGCCTCTTTATGTAGGCTCAAAGGAATATTGATGAATAAAATTGGGAGCTTATGCCCTACGTTAAAGGCAACAAATATACTGGGTGATAAATGGACCTTGCTAATATTACGTGAGCTATTTATGGGTAGCCATCGCTACAATACCTTTCAATCGGCACTGCCACGAATATCTCCTACAGTATTAAGTAATCGATTAAAAAGTATGGAAAAAAATGGCTTAATTATTCATAAAAAAGAGCTAGGAAAAAATAGAGGTAGTTATTACCTGACGCAAAGTGGTAAAGAATTAGCCCCAATAATGGATTTAGTTGCTCGTTGGGGCTTACGTTGGGCTCGTGATCAACTCTGTGATGTAGACATTGATGTCGGTAGCTTCATGTGGGATCTTCATCGAACCTTAAAAATCAATAAGCTACCTGATGGAGAACATGTTTTTTGTTTTATATTAACAGATCAAGTAGATGCTAATAAATGGTGGATAATCGTTAACAATGGCTCAGTTGATTTATGCAACGAAGATCCCGGTTATGATGTATCAATCTATATTAGTAGCTCTCTACATCATATAGCAGAGGTATGGATGGGGGACGTAAGTCTCGACTCCCACATTAATACCAATAAAATAAAAGTCACCGGGGCACGTTATTTATCCACTCAGCCAAACAGCTGGTTCCCACTTTCAAGATATGCTCAGTGAAAAACAATTAGTTACCTTGTTGTATTTTGTGCACATCTTTCGCTGTTAATACTTGCCCGCCAATACCAAAATCGCCCTCTTTAACATCTTCAATGTAAACCCAAGTAACACCTCGCATATTTTCTCCTTCAATTTCCACCATGGTATCGGTAAGTCTAGAAATAATTTCACTTTTTTGTTCTTTAGTGAATACATTTTCAATAAGTTTCACGTTAATGATTGGCATGATAATTCTCCAAAAGTTAGTCATAAAGTTAAGTACCATGAAAATGATACAACAACAAAGCAAGCTAATATGCTGCGAAATATGTAGTAACTCACTACGTATTATGTAGTAACTTCCGTTCTGACTTTGTCATAATGACATTTATTTAAACTAAGAAATGAGCCAATATTTTTCTTAAAGGGTACAATGGATGCACTTACTGACAACTTCATGATATTTAATAGGTTCAACTTTGTTTACTCATAAACGTTTAAAATTGTTATCACTGTTATTGGCTGCCGCTTTATTACCACTTTCCTACGCGGAGTCAGTGACAAAGCTATCATCTGCCGTTAGCAATAATGCTGTAGCTGCTGTTAATACGGCTAGTGGCTGGCAATTATTATCCTTTAATGGATTAACTAAAAACAAAGATTGGCGCGCAGTAACTAATATTGCCATGGGTATTGATTTAGCTACTAATACTGCCTATCACATCGATAATGTACCGTTTAAAGAAGGGCGTTTAGCTAGTATCGCCGCAACGGTTAAAGATAAAGTTTATCTTTTTGGTGGCTATACCGTTGGTGAAGATCATGCAGAGAAGTCTATGCCTGATGTTTATCAATATGATGCAAGCACTAAACAGTTTTCTTTGTTTACTCAGATGCTTATCCCGGTAGATGATAGTGTCGCTCTCGTTTATCAGGATAGGTACATCTATTTAATTTCAGGTTGGCATGATGTCGGTAATATTGCCGATGTACAAATTTTAGATACTGAAACTAAACGTTGGTACTTCGGTACTCCCTACCCTGGACAGCCCGTTTTTGGTCACGCAGCAGGTATAGTAAACAATAGTTTAGTGGTGATTGATGGTGTTAAAGTAGCAGGCATTAGCCAAGGAAAACGTCAATATAAGATGTCTAATGAATCTTACCTAGGCAAAATAGACTCAGTTGATTTCACCAAAATACATTGGCAAAAACTTCCTAAGCATCCTGGTAATGCTAAGTATCGAGCAGCCAGCAGTGGCAGCCAAAATCTCAACAGCATATTATTCGCTGGTGGCAGTGATAACCCTTATAATTTTAATGGCATTGGTTATAACGGTGTGCCAAGTCAACCAAGTGATGAAGTGTGTAGTTGGAATTTACAAACAATGCAATGGCAAAAGCTCTCTCCGTTAAACGAAGCGAGCATGGATCATCGTGGTTTATTAGCGATTGAAGATGGTTTTTATCTATTAGGTGGAATGGTAGAAGCGCAAAAGGTAACAAACAAAGTCATTCGTTATCAGCCTAATGTAAACAAAGAACATTAATATCAGCTCATTAAAGCCCTGCAAAGTGTTGCTGAATACTAAGCAGCTCTTGCTCTGTTAAATTTTCAGGTTGCGTGACTTCGACCCAGCCATCTATATAACTGCTAGCGGAGTAATTGTGGGAGTTACCTCTGGGGACTCTGTCAGCCATTGGCAAATCAAATAATACCTGTAAAAAAGTAATAATTGGATACCAAGTAAAATCAGGAGAGACGTCATGTCCTCGCTCTCCTTTCATCCAGTCCGGCTCTTTTCTAAAAAGATCTAAAGAGAAAAATACAATAGGATCACTTGCATATTGCACGTATACAAAGCGCATTGGTCCCCAGTGCCAGTTATCGTTATGTAACTGGTTTTCTTGAGCGGTAAAACGGAACAAGGAACTGTCCTCAATAGTAGGCAACCATTGAGGTGAGTTTGGGTTACGGTGAGTAGTTAATTGTGGTGCGATAGTACTTGGAAACGGTGGTCCAACAAAAAGTCCACCTTGAATGGGGTTTTGAATAATGGTGGTTAAATTAATGGAGGTCTCCGCCCCTAAAGCCCCTAAACTTAAGCCGAATACATACAAATCGGGACGAGTGTCTTCGGGCAAGCTTGACCAATATTGGTGGATGGTGTTGTACAAAGCTAATGCAGACTGCCGAGCTCCCGTTGGGTCAATCAGCAAGGTTAACCAACTGGGTAAATAGGAATATTGCATAGACACAATGGCAGTATCACCTTTATGCAAATACTCTAGTGTATCCATGGCAGAGGGATCTAACCATCCTGTCCCTGTAGGCGTAGCAATAATAAGTTTTGAGCGACTAAAACCATCGATACGTATTAATTCTTCTAGTGCTAACTGCGCCCGTTGTTGAGCAGTTTCTTTTGAACGCAAGCCCACATAAACTCGTAAAGGAGCGTGTGCTGCTTGTGAGAAAAACTCGCTTAAGTCAGTTTTCTTCGGCCCTGCTGCAATAAAATTTTGTCCTGTACGACCAATGCTGTTCCAATCAATAAACGAGTTAAGACTACCAGTTGCATAGTCTTCAGCAGGCTTTAAAATCCCCTTATCCGTTATTTCGTCTGCAAGAGAATAAATATCATCAAAAGTGGCAACAATTTTACTAACAATCAATTTATTAGTAAAAGTGAATACGATAAAAGCAATTAACGCCATTCCTAACACATTGGAAATTCGCTTGGGGATCACCCGATTAATGTTAAACCTTAATTGATCAAACCCTTTTCGACAAAGTCGACTCAAAAACAAAAAACTAACGGCAATGACCAACGCAATGGCGGGCATTTGAATATAAGAAAATTCTTCTGAGGGAGCTAGTCCCATCAAATGGCGAACATCATTTTGCCACTGCAACGAGTGAATAATTGAATAAGAAAATAGTAAAATGCTCAATATGGTAACCGCATATTGAACAATAGTTTTCACTCTATATTTTAACTCGGGTAATTCAAGATAAAACCATAAATATTTAAGCCCCACTCCTAGTCCATAGCCTAAAATTAAGGCAAAACCAGATAGAGCTCCTTGTAACATATAAGGACGTGGTAACAGTGAAGGTGATAACGATACGGAAAAAAAGACGACGGAGAATATTAATCCCGTATAAGAAAGAGAGTCGTTATAATTACTCAACCAGTGTTTTAAATAATTCATCTGTAAAATGCTCAACCTAAAATTAATTATCACGTTTTAACATTATGAAAATAGAATGTTAACACAATAACTTAAGCACCTTGTATCGATGTTTTTAAGTGCATGGTTAAAGTTTAAACAGGCACTTTCAAATATCAGAATATTACAAAACCAAACTAATAGTTAGAAACTCATTATAGTTTTCAATCCTGAATAAACCATATTCAACTATTTAGATCGTACCTCACAAAAACCACATGACGATTTATAGCTATACCTTAGTAGTACTCACTGTTAAACAAGATTAGATGTAAGTATATTACATTTAACACTTCGGTCTCAATTACGGTTTCAAAATTACCCTATGTAAGGTTATTTTCAGATAAAGTAAACACAATTTAGTTTACATAATATTAAAATTTTATTGATATTGCTCGACAATTAAATTATCAAATTGAAAACTAAACAAAATGGATTGCCCACACACTTTCTAAATGTTTAAATTACTCAATAAAATTGCATCTTGTTTACAGAGCAAATACAACCATCAATATTACGATTACGGATATCAAATTTGGAGTAAAAACAGTTGAAGTATTTTTACAAAGAGCCGCTAGTCATTTTTTTTATACTCGGCTTAGCCATTTTTATTCTGTTTAACAGTGTATCTAAAGATTCACCTGAAGAGCAATCTACAATTGTTGTAACAAATGGAACAATCAAAGCTTTATCAGGTAAATTCGAAAAATCTTGGCAACGTCTACCTTCAAAAATGGAAATAGAAAACCTTATAACAAAATATATAAGAGAAGAAGTACTATATCGCGAAGCACTAGCTATGCAGCTAGATCACAATGACCCCATAATAAAACGACGACTACGCCAGAAAATTGAGTTTTTAACAGAAGATATTGTCAATATCGAGACACCTGATGAGAAAGAGTTATTAGCATTTTTACATGCTAATAAAGAAGACTATCAAGAGCCTAGCCGCTATAGTTTTCGTCAAATATATTTTGACTTGAGCAATAAAAGTAATGACTCACTTTTTGAAAGTATCCATTTACTAAAAAGTGAGCTAACGCCTAATTCAGACATATCAGAATTAGGCGATTCTTTGATGGTCCCTCAAGAACTTAACAATCAAACAGAATTAGGTGTTAGCAGTGTTTTTGGTGCTAAATTTACTAAAACTCTTAGTCAATTACCAACCAATGAGTGGCAAGGACCTGTGAAGTCAGGGCTTGGTATTCATTTGGTTTATGTCTCTAAACAACACAAAGGCGAGGTTTTCAAGCTTCATCAAGTACGAGACATCGTATTACGTGACTGGATGTCAAATAAGCGTTCGCAACTAAACGAGGATTTCTATCAAACATTGCTTGTAAAGTATGATGTTAAGATAGACAAATACTAAAGGTTAAGATGATCCGTTTATTTTTTTCAATATTCTTATTGAGCATTATCTCCTCCTATTCAAGTGCAGATGAGTATAGGCCCGCTTACCTAGAAATAAAGCAGACCAATTTAGATACTTATGATGTTTTGTGGAAAATTCCAGCCCGTGCAGAAAGTCAACGCCTTAAACTTTATCCTGAGTTTCCTGAGGATGTTAAAGCACTCACTCCTATCCACGGTTCATATATTAATGGAGCCTATATTGAGCGTTCAAGTGTGACTCGAGCAGGTGGGCTTATAGGTGCTTATATAACAATTAAAGGGTTAGAGTTAGTCTCAACAGATGTTTTAGTACGTATCCATTATCAAAATGGTTTTTCAATGACAACTAAACTAGATGCACAATCGACATCATTATTGGTTGAAGGTGCAGCTAGTTTTTTTCAAGTATTGAAAACTTATTTAACTTTCGGCTTTGAGCATATTCTTAGCGGTTTTGACCATCTATTATTTGTTGCTTGCCTTCTTTTCATTGCAGGTACTTGGCAAAGAATATTAATAACCATCACAGGTTTTACCATTGCTCACTCAGTGACTTTAACATTATCGGCGTTGGAGTTAGTGCAATTACCTGTTCCCCCTGTAGAAGCAATCATTGCTTTATCTATTGCTTTTTTAGCCAGAGAAATTGTACTTAAACAAAAAGACTCTCTTACATGGCGTTTTCCAGTTACTGTATCCGCTGGATTTGGCTTATTACATGGCTTTGGTTTTGCTTCCGCATTAAAAGATATAGGTTTACCGCAAACGGAGATTCCAACGGCATTGTTAGCATTTAATGTTGGGGTAGAGTTAGGGCAATTAGCATTTGTAGCTGTATTATTGTGTGTTTCTTGGTTTTTCAAACAAGCTGTGCACCAAATTAAAGTTAAAACAAATGCCCTTTCTAAAGTAATTGAAAAAACGGCTGCTTTCTCTATTGGCGGTATCACAGCCTTTTGGACTATAGAGCGTATTTCAAATTTTTGGTCTATTTAAATTAATTAGATTTATTAAACTAATAGAATGGAATTGAAGAATAGCTACCTTAGACAACTCTCAGTTATTTGAGATCATATTATTTTAAAACTTTTTATTTTATAGTATTAACTCTTTATACAAGTTAAGGATATTACTGTGCGCTCACTTTTGATAATAACCACTTCATTTTTTCTTATATCACTAGATGTTAAAGCTAAAGAAACCGATCCCTCTGATATTAGTTGGTATCCCAATAAAAATGCTTTTTATGGGAATTTACATATTCATACAGGCTACAGTTTTGATGGTTATGCTAACGGTAGTAAAACTAAACCTGAAGATGCCTATCGATGGGCTATCGGAAAAACGGTAAAAGCAGGCGCACCTGAAATTGAAATGACATTGAAAAGGCCACTTGACTGGTTCTCTGTTTCAGATCATGCCGAGTGGATGGGAGTGTTCATGGAAATGGAAGATCCCGCAAGCCCTTTAAGTAAGCACCCCATGGCACCAACAATTACGTCCGATGATGTAGCGGTATCTTTTAGCGCATTTACTAGTTTCTTAAGTGACCAAAATCAAGGGAAAGTTGATCAAACCCTTGAAAATGACGAACAGAAACAAGGCGTTTGGTCTCGGGTGGTTGAGGCCGCTGATAAATATAACCAACCAGGTAAATTTACCACTTTTCCATCCTTTGAGTGGACTCCTAACGTAGGAGGAAGAAATAATCATAGAGTTGTTTTGTTTAAAGATAGTAATAACCTTCCTTCTCATGCATATTCATCAAATGACTCACCTAACCCTGAAGACTTATGGCGCTGGATGGATAATGCAAGAAAGCATGGCGCAACGTTATTAGCAATTCCCCATAACGGCAATGCTAGTGATGGCATAATGTTCCCGTTAACAGATAGCTACGGTCAGTCATTAACTCAAGAATATGCACAAACCCGTATGCGAAATGAGCCTCTTTATGAAATAAGCCAAATTAAAGGTACCTCTGAGACTCATCCCGATTTATCCCCGAATGATGAATTTTCAAGGTTTGAGCTTTGGGACTATACCCTATCACCCAATGTAACCAAGCCAACGAAGAGAATTGGTAGTTATTACCGCGAAGCACTACTGAGAGGTATGCAGCAAGAAGAAACTGGAGCAGGAAACCCATTTAAATACGGACTTATTGGTGATTCTGATGGGCATAATGTTGCAGGAGCTTTTAGAGAAGATACCTACACCGGAAAATATGGTTTAGAGTCATCAGCCGATCATCGATTAAACGGTCCTCCTGGGATGTCTTCAGGTCAGATAATTCAAGTTAGAGAATTTAGCTCAGGTGGTTTAGCTGGTGTATGGGCATCAGCAAATACACGAGAAGAAGTTTACGACGCACTTCGTAGAAAAGAGAGCTTTGGTACATCAGGTACACGCTTAAAATTGAGGTTCTTTGGTGGTTTCAATTACCAATCAGATATAATTAAAAATAGAGATTGGGTTACGCAAGCTTATGCTAAAGGAGTTCCTATGGGAGGAGACCTTAGCCAACAAACTATAAGTGTTGCTCCTACTTTTATACTGCATGCTTTGAAAGATCCGGAAGGAGCTAACCTTGATAGAATTCAAATTGTTAAGGGTTGGATTGAAAAAGGAGAAAAGCAAGAGCAAGTTATTAACATTGCGTTGAGTGATCACCGGAAAATTCAAAAAAATGGTAAAATAGTTCCTGTAGGCAATACGGTAAATATTGCAAATGCTAGTTACAGTAATGACATAGGTGATCCTGAGCTTATCGCAACATGGACAGATAAAGAATTCAACCCTGAACAGCATGCATTTTATTATGCGCGTGTTATTGAAATTCCTACTCCTAGATGGAGTACCTATGATGCTAAACGCCTTGGTATTAAGCCACTCGATAACTTACCTACCTCTATTCAACAACGAGGTTGGTCTAGCCCTATTTGGTATACACCTGAAATAACAAAGAAATAGGTATATTGTCATTATTAGAAGTAGAGTTTGATGTATCCCCTTAGACTTTACTTCGAGCAACTAAAATGTTTCATAACTAATTTTAAAATTTGACCAGTATGACTGGCTTTAGGATTAGATACTGCCTTAGAGTAACGATTACTGTATGTTTCGTTTATACACAGAAAAATTCAATTTAAGGTTAAAATCCAATCTCACTTTGCTCCCTTTTAAATCCTTATAGATACCTTTAATATCGATAACCTAATCTTAACTAGATAGTATTAGTATATGAGTGACCGGCATTATTGAGCCGCAATATAAGGTAGAACTTTGCTGCATCAGTTAGGAAAATATATAAATATAGTTTGAAAATCACTCTTTTCGTGTAACTTTTTATATTGTTAATCCCACTGCGCAGCTAACAATATATTTTCACCCTGTAATTTCCGTTTGATGAAGTAATCATAGGCGAACCTAACAAGGTGCCATTTCTTCTTTCTGAGGTAATAAAGCATACCTAAAGAATCGGCAATATCTCGATGTGTTCCTTCACTGTGAGCAAATATAAAATGGGTCTTTTTAAACAACTCGATATGACCACTGTACATAAGCTCACCCATAAATTGAGTGGCAACCATTTTCTGTTCATTCAAAACAATAGCGCCTCTTGAGTCTTGGGGGTGGATCATTATCGGTAACTGGGCTTTAGCAAGTGCAACAACAACTTTATCATCGGGTAATACGGCACTATTGATAGACGGATAAATACATAAACCGGTTATGTTTTCTGAATTGGAACAGTAGGCTATTTGAGCTAATGCGGCTTCTGTATCGTTAACGTTTATTGCACCAAATGCAGAAAACTTATCAGTGTGTTTGCTCGCAATTTTTGCTAACTCCTGATTGTATCGAGCAATAAAGTGATTAATATCTTTTTTCGATTGTTGCCATAAATCAGGAAGATCTAAACTAACGGGCATGGGTTGAGTGATGCTATCACCAGCCTTAGCTATTATTTCTTTTTCAAAGTTCTCTTTTGCAAACCATTGAGCATCATTGATATCGATGCCAAGCGCTAAGAGATCCTCAGTCAAGGCTTGGGGCATTGTATGGCTATGAACTGCAATATGTTTAGCGTTTTCTCTAGTATCACCAAGCTTAGGTAGACTAGAGTCTCGATTAAACATTGCTTTAGCATTATTAAGATATATCGCAGACATTACTTTGGGATCTGTAAACTGAGACTCAAGATTACTCGTCCAATACGGCATTTTACTTCGTTCAGCCCAAGGAAAATCCGAAGAAAAAAGTACTCGATTCACACTGGTAAAGCTCAATAAGCTGTTTATAGCTTCAGTGTTGACAAATTTGGCGGTATCAAAAAAGAGTTGAGTACGCCAAAGCTTGAGCTCCTCAGCCATTTTAGGGTCTGATAATTCAAGGTCAGCTGCTAGCCTTGAGACAAACCCTCCCCCATGTGCAAAGACATAACGTATGTTTGGGTAATCTTGGTGAAACCCTGCCGTTAATAAACTCACCAGCGCTTTAGTCGTATCGATAAACCAAGTATAAAATGGATTTATTAGCCCATTACCTGTTGAGTGAGCCGGCGTATTAGGGTGAATAAAGACAATCGCCTTATCAGCATTCATCTTTTCAAATAATGGTCTGTATTGTTCATTCCCTGGGTAAATACCATTGACATTACTCATTAGAATAACACCATCCAAACCGTCAGTATTCACCACTCTTTTATACTCGGCCAAAGCTCCTTTCACATCAGGTAAAGGGAGGCTAGCAAATCCTCCAATGTGACTACCGTACCGTTTTTTATGAGTTAAAATCTCGTCATTGACTTTGGTTGCTAGTCGACAGGCGGCAATATCATCACCAAAATGTACACCGGGCAAAGATAGCGAAAGGAAAACCCGTTCTATATTCCATGCTCTCATCAACTTTAATGTTGACTGCATAGACCAACGTGGATATCGGACTCCTTCAACCTCACTGATACCCATTTTTTTTAATTCTTGAACGTAGAAGTCCGGCAAAATATGATGTTGCACATCCCATTTAGGTAAATTGGACATATTAGTTACCGCTTCCTTTATAATCCCTGAAAATATCAATAAATATTTATACTGCAAATTATCAATAACATGAAGCCGTTAATTGACTAAAATTTTGTCGCTAAGCAAAAGTGCGTAATTGTATTAAGTGGTAAGAGTATTAATTGTGCTTTAACTAACGGCAAACATCTTCAAATAATTGCTGTGCTAATTCTTTGATTGTCTCGGTAGACGGATGACTGTGCGCATAAGTTCTTAAGCCATAAATCCCCATAATCAAGCTTTGCGTGCGTTGCATGGGCGTACGAGTATTATCAATTTCCTTAGCTTTCAATGCTTGTTCAAATACCTCAACAAACCCACTTTTCCAATCACTTAAATTATTTGCAATCACAGCCTCTACTTCAGGTGCTTCCTGAGAAAGATCACTTAATACTTGCTGAGATAAACACGCCTTTTCATGTCCTAGTAATGAACATTCATGAACCGTATTATCTAAATACTTCTTCAACCCCGCTAAAACAGTTTTGTTACCTGAAAAAAACTGCTGAGATTTTGTCGCGCAATCAAGGTTGTATTGTTGTAGAGCAGCTACCAACAAGCCTTGCTTATTTTCAAACGCGCAATAGATAGAGCCTGGGTGTAAACCAGTAGCTTGTTTAAGATCCTGCATGCTGGTCTTGTTATACCCTTTACAAACAAAGGCTTTAATAGCTGATCTTAATACTTGCTCTTTGTCGAATTCTGCACTGCGCATAACTACCTCGATACCTTAATTAAGTGGCTATTATAAATTAATTTGAATGCTTGTTCAAAATAATACTTGAATGATCGTTCAAACACCTTTATCTTGAACGTACATTCAAGTAAGAGAACATTGCTATGACCGATAATTTATTTCAACCTTTTGCCTTAAACGACAGTATTGAACTTAACAACCGCATCATAATGGCACCGTTAACACGCTGTATGGCTGATGATAACCTAGTACCAACACAAGCCATGGCTGATTATTATGCCAAGCGTGCCGACAGTGGCTTAATCATTAGTGAAGCAACAATTATTAGACCTGATGGCCAAGGTTACCCTAATACCCCTGGGCTTTTTACCACTGAGCAAGTTGAGGGTTGGAAAACTGTCACTAGTGCAGTTCATCAAAAAGGCGGAAAAATTTTCGCTCAACTTTGGCATACAGGACGTGTAGCGCACCCTCATTTTTATAACGGTGAACACGTTCTTGCACCGTCAGCTGAAAAGGTTGAAGGAACAGTGCCACGTATGCGTGATTTAATTTACCTAACGCCAAAACCAGCTACTATTGATGAAATTAAACAGCTAGTAGAAGATTATGCACAAGCTGCTGTTAATGCGATTGAAGCTGGTTTTGACGGTGTAGAAGTACATGGCGCAAATGGTTATTTAATTGATCAATTTTTACATCACGACTCAAATAAACGCAGTGATGAATACGGTGAAACGCCAGAAAATATGTCTCGCTTTGCTTTGGATATTATTGATGAAATTTCAGCAAGAATTGGTTGGGAAAAAACAGCTTTACGTATTTCTCCTGGCGCTTATTTTAACATGGCAGGCGATGATCGTGATCGCGGCGTATTTGAGTATTTATTAACACAGCTAGAGCAACGAGATCTAGCCTATTTACACATGGGCTTGTTTGACGACACCATGGAGTTTGATTATTTAAACGGTAGTGCTACAGATTTTGTTCGTAAAAATTACACTAAAACCTTAATGGGTGTTGGTGGATATACGGCTCAAACTGGCAGTGAAGCCATTAGCGCTGATCGTTTTGATCTATTAGCTATTGGCCGTCCATTCATCGCTAACCCTGATTACGTCAGTAAGCTAAAATCTGGTGAAACACTTACCGATTACAGTGATGAAATGCTGGCTGAGTTAGTGTAAAGAATACGCTAATATTTTGAAGTTTTAAGCTACCTATACTGGTATCAAGAGTCTAGGTAGCTTCTTACGTTTACATTAAATAATTTGCTATCTAATTGTTGTTTGTTAATGCACTCTACTCAAATACGTCCCGGTTTCGCGCACCAATCTCCATACCAAGCGCTATTTCTTTAAGCTTAAAAGTTAAGTCTCTAATTGGAAAAGAGCGTATATTGGCGAGAACAATAACGGTTAACTTATCATCGGTATAACGATGTAAGTTAGATAGAAAGCCATTCATAGAGCCTCCGTGTCGGGTTAATGTTCCTTTATCTTCAGATGTTGCTCGTTGATATTGTTGGATTCTAAATCCGTAGCCATAATTTCCAAATGCTTTGCTTTCACCATCAAACAACTTGTTCTGACTTGTCTTGGATAGAAATGTTGAATGATTTAGTGCTTGCTCCCAAGCGAGCAAATCGTCAGCCGTGGAGTAGATATCTCCTGAGCCTAAGGCATAAGAAACAATATTTTCATCTCTATTTAAGCCAAAAAAGCCTTTACGGTAACCATTAGCTCTATTCGTTGGTACATTGGTGATACGCTCTACTCCTGAGTTTTTCATCTTTAAAGGCGAAAATACTTTCTCTTGAAGTACTTGAGCGTATGTTTTGCCCATAACATTTTCAATAGCAATGGCGGCTAAGTGATAATTCAAGTTTGAATATTGATATGCACTGCCTGGAGTAAAAGCTAAACTAGCCGAATTTATGATGGCTAATATTTCATCGGAAGCAATATCCTTGTTTTCAAAACTGACAAGGTGCTCTAGATGCTGCGGTAAGCCGGATTGATGTTTAAGTAATAAGTGCAGAGTTAAATTTTTACTTAATGTGTTATTTAATTTAGGGATGTACGTTGAAATGGGAGCATGTAAGTTTAACTTACCTTCATCCACCAATTTCATCACAGTGACCGCAGTAAAAGACTTAGTTAATGAGCCAATCATAAACTTTTTGTCGACTGTATTAGCGATATTATTTTTATCATCAGCATTACCATAGGCTGATTTAAAGATTACCTTCCCTTCTTTAGCAATTAAGACAACGCCTCTAAAGTCCTCTTCTTCGACATACAATTGAAGGTGCTTATCAATGTTATCAACCAATTCCTTTTTTGATTCAGCAAAGCAAGCCTGACTACCCCCTAATAATATTAATAATGTGATAAACGCTCTAAACATAAACTTTCCTTATATCTATTTAAGTGTGGCAAGGAGTATTGAAAAGCTAACCACGATAATAAGCAAAAGGTAGCGTTTAATAGACGCAATTCATATGCATTTTATGTTTCAGGATATTTTAAACTTATCGATGCAGGCTATTTACAAATGCCTTGTAAACTTTTCAGATCAATAATTTCTACGCCGCCATAAACACGCTTTATTAACCCTTTAAGCTGCCACGATTTTAAAATTTTATTAATGCTTTGTCTGGATATACCAATATACAATCCTAGCTCTTCTTGGCTAATATTCACCACAGCATTTTGCTCTTGGTAACTTCTATTGATGATAATGTTTGCCAATCTTTGCTCATTGGAATAAATCAGTAGCTCATCAATCGCATGAAAAGCCATGCGACAATGAGAGCACAACATAGCAACCAGTGCGCGATACACTTCCATATTCGTATTACAAAGTGTTTGGATGGTACTTTTTGGAATGATGACTAATTCAGTATCCGTTACTGAAAAACCATCATGAGTTCTCCCGCCATTATCCAAAATGCCGATTTCACCATACCAATTGCCAGCTTGGATTCGAGTGAAAATAATTTCATTACCTACATGACTAGTGGCACTTATTCTGACCTCACCCGTTAAGACACAATAAAGCCCGTCCGCTTCATCATTTTTATTGTGAATTCGTTGGTTTTCAGTAAAGGTTTTTATTTTGGCGACACGGATTAATTCATTTTTACTATCAACGGGTAATGAATTAAGCCAGACATTTTTTTCAAGAAGTTCTAAGCTAGCTTCATTCATGACATTGCTCATTAAAATAATATCAAATGTAAACTAATTGACAGTCTCTTTCAATTTTCATGTACATAATGAAATGAACAATAGGAGAGAGCGATGACAGTATCAACAAACACACAGGCAAATGACGAAACAGTAAAAAGCCAAGTAAGTGAGGCAGAATGGCAGGTTCGTGTAGATTTAGCAGCAGCCTATCGATTAGTAGCACTTTATGGCTGGTCTGATTTAATATTTACCCATATTTCAGCACGAGTTCCTGGTCCAGAGCACCACTTTTTGATTAATCCTTATGGCTTAATGTTCGAAGAGGTCACTGCCAGTAATTTAGTAAAAATAGATTTGGCAGGTAACAAAGTCCTTGAATCACCCTACTCAGTAAACCCAGCAGGTTTTACAATTCATAGTGCAATACATCAAGCACGTGAAGATGCACAATGCGTTATGCACACGCATACCGTTAACGGTGTAGCGGTTTCAGCACAAACCTCAGGCTTATTACCATTATCACAACAGTCTTTATTTGCACTTTCAGGGTTAAGTTATCATGACTATGAAGGGGTCGCTTTAAGAGAAGATGAAAAACCAAGGTTAGTGGCAGATTTAGGCACCAATAACTTTATGATCCTGAGAAATCATGGCTTATTAACCTGCGCACCTTCTATAGCGGATACATTTTTAGCTATGTATATACTCGAATCTTCTTGTGCTATTCAGCTCAAAGCACAGGCAAGTGAACAACTCACTTATGTGCCAAATGAAGTTATCAGCACCATGAAAGAGCAAGCTAGCCAAGTCACGAATAATATGGGCGGCGCACTTGCTTGGCCGGGTTTATTGCGTAAACTTGATCGCATCGACCCATCATATAAAGATTAAGAAATAAGCAATTATGAAAAAATTTAATACCTTTAAAGAATTTTATCCTTATTACCTTAAAGAGCACACTAATCAAACCTGTAGACGTTTGCATTTCATCGGCTCTATTTTGGTGTTGATATTTTTGTGTCTGGCATTATGGACCCATAATAATTGGTACTTTCTAGGCATGCCCATTGCTGGTTATAGTTTTGCTTGGGTTGGGCACTTTTTCTTTGAGCATAATAAGCCTGCAACGTTCAACTTCCCTCTCTATAGCCTAATAGGTGATTGGAAAATGTTCGCTCAAATACTCACGGGTAAAATAAAGTTTTAAATGGTTATATTGCCATTAAAATAATGAGCTGAAATACTGATATAGAGTGCCAGCAATCACTATCCACTTGTTATCTAACTATGATTTAATAACATAGCTTGGTATGATCACTGGCACTTTTAAGCAGTAGAATATTTATTAACTATGTCAGTTTCACCACTAGAATACATTCTTGTTGAACCGAAAACTCCTGCCACTTCCTGCGTGATTTGGTTACATGGATTAGGAGATTCAGGTGAAGGGTTTGCTCCCATTGTCCCTGTGCTTGATTTACCTGTAGATCACAGTATCCGTTTTGTTTTCCCTCATGCGCCAGAGCAGGCAGTTACCATTAATCAGGGTTATGTTATGCGCTCTTGGTATGACATTAAAAGTATGGACTTACATAACAGAGCAGATATGGATGGCGTGTTAGCCTCAGAAGCCTTAGTAAAATCATTAATTCAACAGCAATTAGATAAAGGTATTGATGCCAATAAAATCGTCTTAGCGGGATTTAGCCAAGGTGGTGTTTTAAGTTTATTTACCGCGTTACGTTATCCAAAAAAGCTTGCCGGTATTTTAGCTTTATCTTGCTATTTACCTACAGCTGACAGCTTGCCTCAAAATTGTCACCCGGCCAATAAAGACACTGAAATTTTGCAACACCACGGTGAACAAGATGAAGTAGTACCTTTCTCTGCGGGTAAAATGGCACATCAATTACTTCTTGATAGTGGCTACAACACTAACTGGAAAAGTTACACCATGGGACATAATGTTTTGCCTGAACAAATAGCCGATATTTCCGCTTGGTTACAGGCTCAGCTTATCAACAGATAAAGTAAATTTCTCACTCAACAACTCAACTAGTTGACTAGTTGACTAAAAAATAAAGAGGTAGATATGATTTGCCACCTCTTTATTCAATTCACTGTTTAGTTAGTCAACATTACGAATGTAACTTAAGTTTTTGAAAGTAACCTCGCTGATAGTGATACCGGCTTGCTGATAAAAGTCAGCCCAATCAGCTGAATCTTCCACATCTATACGTGTTTGTGCATCTTGTGCCTGCAAGTAATTACCGAACTTCAAATATGATGACGAGCTATCTTCAATAGTTAGACTAAAGGATTCTCCCATTGCGCTAACCGTAACATAACCGTGATCATTAATTACCTGAAAATCAAAATTATCGCCGCTCACGATGGTACCTAATGCTTTTTTCTCTTCTCCAGAGCCATCTTCTTTTGCTAGACGTACGTAAACATCAAAAACACCATTGTTAGCGATACTGTCATTAAACCCTGATTCACTGCTATCAGAAACGTATAGCTTCATTATGGTACCAGTATCACCCGCATGATGTTGGGCAACTATAGTTTTTGAGCCATCAGATAAATCCAAGGTAATATTCGCTTGAAAGTCTTCGTAAACTTCTGTCATAGCCACACGTTCACTGGATTTAATTTTCAGCTCATGACGCCAACCACTACCATTAGGTGTAACATGTTGTGCTGTTAGAGCATTAAAAACCATAGTTTCACCGACAACAGGATCAAGCTCTTCATCACCACCTTCAAGATCCCAAATAGACCAATCCCAGTCATCTAAAGTTGACTCTGAACCTGTACCAGAGCCTGAATCGGCAATATAGTCATCACTAGTATCAATATCATTACAACGTAAAATTTGTGTTTCAATGATACTATTCCAAGTATTTGTAGAGTTACCTAAACCAGTTATGCGTACATATCGAGCTTCTGAATCAATAACGTCAATATCTTCAAACGCTGTATCTTCACCACTAGATGAGCCTCCAGTTAACACTGAAGTCCAGCTAATATTGTCCGTCGATGTATCGACTTCAAAATATGAACTTCGTGTATTGCCTTGATACCAATGTATGGATAATGCCTTCACCGAAGTCACTTCTCCTAAATCATAATGAATAGTTTTACCACTTCCATCAGATGACCAGCGTGAAGCTTCATTATTGTCGCCATCAATAGTATTCTCAGGTAAATGTCCATCGTTTGTCCCATCATCACTAGCATTTTCAATAATGGTATAGGCATCATCAGGGCACACAACAATGATACTGCTTGTATCCGTATCGCTTGTATCCGTGTCACTTGTACCAGTATCGCTTGTATCTGTGTCACTTGTATCTGTATCGTTTGTACCTGTATCGCTTGTATCTACTTCATTTATTTGCTCATCTATTGTTGGTTCAGCTGAGCCACTGCCACAGGCAGTTAAAAATAACGAGAGGGAAATGAATACTAATTGTGATTTAAATTTCATGATACAGCCTTAATTTAGAAGTTTATAAACAATCTATTTGTTATTTTTCACCTACTCAAACTCAATACAAGCATTGCCTTTCTATGAAATAAGACAATACTTTGAGCCTATTTTCTGGCTAAGTTCTTTATTAGCGGAATTGCTTTACGCATAGTTATTTTTACCTCCAAGACAAAAATAACACACTCAAAAGAAATATTACCAAAATACAAATCAAGCCATTACCAATAACAATAAAATTGTAAGTCAAATTATTCTAATCACGGTAGAAAATCAAGTGGTTATTTAGTTGGGTTTTGATTTTATGGCTCAGAAG
>NZ_BAAJMC010000016.1:0-89842 GCF_057551365.1 Colwellia sp. KS18-150
TCTTTTAACGCTTTACCAGCTTTGAAAGATGGGATTTTAGCAGCAGCGATTTGGATAGTAGCACCAGTTTGTGGATTACGGCCAGTGCGTGCAGCACGGTCACGTACAGAGAAAGTACCAAAACCAACTAGAGCAACTTGCTCACCATTTTGTAATTCTTCAGTTACAGCGCCAATAAATGAATCTAATGCACGACCCGCAGCAGCTTTAGAAATGTCAGCGCCTTCAGAAATTTTCTCGATAAGTTGAGATTTATTCACAGTGTATACCCCTTCAATTGTTATTATTACAACGCTATCTTTATTTCTCTTTAATGAGAGTTTAATAAAAGTTCGTCCTGCAGAAAACTAAAGTTACACTATGTAATTTTATTTCTTTTGAACATCAAGCGCCGAGTTTAAAAAATACTATTACGACTAGACCTCTTTAACAAAATCTATGGAGTTATAAAACCTCATAGACATACTAAACAAGGGGTCTAGCGACATAAGCGTAGTTAACTTACCATAGTTTCAGCGTTTGAAAAGCCTTTATTTCATTTTTTTCTAATTTTTTGCCTTTTTTTTACAATTTTTATTGAATTACATCAAAAAAACGCCTTTTCTCGCGTAAAAATTATTCTGCCTGCCATTGCTCTACTGGATGTTCAAGCGCAATGGAAAGTACTTCATCAATCCATTTTACTGGGTGAATTGCTAGATCAGCTTTCACATTTTCAGGAATTTCTTTAAGATCTCGTGCATTTTCATGTGGAATAATGACCGTTTTAATACCGCCTCTATGTGCTGCTAATAACTTTTCTTTTAAGCCACCAATTGCTAAAACTTCACCGCGTAATGTAATTTCACCAGTCATCGCAACTTCAGCTTTAACCGGATTACCTGTCAAACTAGAAACTAATGCTGTACACATACCGATGCCAGCACTTGGACCATCTTTTGGCGTTGCTCCTTCAGGTACATGGACGTGAATATCACGCTTTTCATAAAAGTCATCATTGATACGTAGTTTTTCTGTTCTGCTACGCACAACTGTCATGGCTGCTTGAATAGACTCTTGCATCACATCACCTAACGAGCCGGTATAAGTTAGTTTACCTTTACCTGGTACGGAGGCTGTTTCAATAGTAAGTAATTCACCACCCACCTGTGTCCAAGCTAAACCAGTCACAAGCCCAACACGATTTTCATCATCGGCTTTACCGTAATCAAAACGTTGAACACCTAAAAATTCATCTAGATTATCTTGAGTTATAGTTACTTTTTTCAATGCTTTATCAAGTAATATCGCTTTTACGGCTTTTCGGCAAAGTTTTGAAATTTCACGTTCTAAGCTTCGAACTCCAGCTTCACGGGTGTAATAGCGAATAATACCGATAATGGCACTATCATCAATGGCAATCTCTTTGGCTTTTAATCCATTACGCTTGATTTGTTTATCTAGTAAATGACTACGAGCTATATTGAGCTTTTCATCTTCAGTGTAACCAGATAAACGAATTACTTCCATACGATCAAGTAGTGGACCAGGAATATCCATGCTATTAGAAGTAGCCACAAACATAACGTCTGATAAGTCGTAATCAACCTCTAGATAATGATCATTAAAATTAGTATTTTGCTCAGGGTCTAATACTTCCAATAAGGCTGAGGCAGGGTCGCCGCGCATATCTGAAGCCATTTTATCAATTTCATCGAGTAAGAATAACGGGTTCTTAACACCAACTTTTGACATTTTTTGAATAAGTTTACCTGGCAAAGAGCCAATGTAAGTACGACGGTGACCACGAATTTCCGCTTCATCACGTACCCCGCCCAATGCCATACGTACATACTTTCGACCCGTAGACTGTGCAATAGATTGCCCTAAAGAAGTTTTACCAACACCTGGAGGACCAACTAAGCATAAAATAGGACCTTTAAGCTGTGTAACTCTCTGTTGAACGGCTAAATACTCAAGAATTCGCTCTTTAACTTTATCTAACCCGTAATGATCTTTATCTAATACATCTTGAGCTAGAGCAAGGTTGCGTTTTAATTTACTACGCTTCTTCCATGGTACATTAAGCATGCAGTCTATATAGCTTCTAACGACTGTTGCTTCGGCAGACATAGGAGACATCATCTTCAGCTTCTGTAACTCGGCTAGGGTTTTATCCTTAGCTTCAGTTGGCATTTGCGCTTCATCAATTCGCTTCGCCATTTGCTCAAGCTCATCAGGAGTTTCATCACCTTCGTTAAGCTCTTTTTGAATAGCTTTCATTTGCTCATTCAAATAATACTCACGCTGACTTTTTTCCATCTGTTTTTTAACGCGGGTGCGAATTTTCTTCTCAACCTGAAGTAGATCTATTTCGCCTTCCATCAGCGCCATTAAATGTTCTAATCGCTTAGTAACATCGATAATTTCTAATACTTTTTGCTTGTCAGCTAACTTCAGTGGCATATGTGCCGCCATAGTATCAGCAAGTTGTTGGGCATCGTCGATACCTGAAACAGAAGTTAACACTTCTGGTGGAATTTTTTTATTGAGTTTTACATAGCCTTCGAACTGTGAGATTGCCGAGCGTATTAGCACTTCATGATCTTCACCTTGCTCAGTTGCCGCATCTAAATATTCGATTTCTGCGCTAAAATATTCTTGGGTTTCAACAAATTGACATACACACGCTCGTTGAACACCTTCAACAAGAACTTTTACCGTGCCATCAGGTAGTTTCAACATTTGTAAAATAGTAGCAACGGTACCAATTTGGTAGACATCATCTGCTTGAGGATCATCAATAGCGGCATCTTTTTGGGCAACCAAAAAAACTTGCTTGTCATTTTCCATTGCCAGATCTAAACAGCGAATAGACTTTTCACGGCCAACAAATAAAGGGATAACCATTTGTGGATAAACAACAACATCGCGCAAGGCAAGAACGGGGATTTCAACTACAGCAGATAATTCTTCAGTCATGACTGTCTCTTTGGGAAAAGTTATAATTTACTTACTAGAAAAGTATATGGGGAGAAGTGTTGATACTTTCAATGCCATAAATAAAAAAAGAGCCTTACGGCTCTTTTTACTTGTTACTTTTATATGAAATAGAAATAAATTTCTATTCAGATGCAGCCTGATCTGGCTGGCTGTCATAAATAACTAAAGGTTTAGATTCACCTTTAATTGTTGTTTCATCAACAACAACTTTACTGACATTAACCATAGAAGGTAGTTCGTACATAGTATCAAGTAAAACGGCTTCAACAATTGAACGTAAACCACGTGCGCCTGTTTTTCTGTCCATTGCTTTGCGAGCAATAGCATTTAAAGCATCTTCTCTAAATTCTAATTCAACTTTTTCCATATCAAATAAAGCGGTAAATTGCTTAGTTAAAGCATTTTTAGGCTCTTGAAGAATTTGAATTAAAGCGGCTTCATCAAGCTCACGTAAAGTTGCTACAACAGGAAGACGACCAATAAACTCAGGTATTAAACCATATTTAACTAAATCTTCTGGTTCAACTTCTTCTAAGCGCTCCGTTAATGTAGCTTCTTGATCTTTACCACGAACTTCTGCGCCAAAACCAATACCTGTACCAGTATGACAACGTTGCTCAATTACTTTATCAAGCCCAGCAAAAGCGCCACCACAAATGAAGAGTATTTTAGAAGTATCTACTTGTAAAAATTCTTGTTGAGGGTGCTTACGGCCACCTTGTGGTGGTACTGAAGCAATAGTACCTTCAATTAACTTCAATAAAGCCTGTTGAACACCTTCACCAGAGACATCTCGTGTAATTGATGGGTTATCCGACTTGCGTGAAATTTTGTCTATTTCATCGATATAAACAATACCACGTTGCGCTTTTTCAACATCATAATCACACTTTTGCAATAGCTTTTGAATGATGTTTTCTACATCTTCACCAACATAGCCAGCTTCTGTTAATGTTGTTGCATCAGCCATAGTAAATGGCACATCAAGTAAACGAGCTAATGTTTGAGCTAATAATGTTTTACCGCTACCCGTTGGGCCAATAAGTAAAATATTACTTTTGCCTAATTCGACACCGTTATGAGAGTCACCATTTCGTAATCGCTTATAATGGTTATAAACCGCAACTGCCAATACTTTTTTAGCGTGGTCTTGACCAATAACGTAATCATCTAAACTTTCACGTATTTCAATAGGTGAAGGCAATGATTCTTTTTCTTCTTTCGGTGATATTTCTTTTATTTCTTCGCGAATAATGTCGTTACATAATTCAACACACTCATCACATACAAATACTGATGGACCTGCGATCAACTTACGTACTTCATGTTGGCTTTTACCACAAAATGAGCAGTAAAGTAACTTACCGTTATCACCATCTCCATTTTTAATATCGGTCATGCCTACCTCTAAATCTAATAAATCCGTTAATGACTACTATTTTTTTGAAAGTAAATTTATCTAAATAAATTATAGTATAGTAGCCATTAAATCATTATTTAAGCGGTTGCTTAAATAAAATTAACTATTTCTTTGTTCTAATATGGCGTCAACTAACCCATATTCAACCGCACTTTCTGCACTTAAGAAATTATCTCGATCGGTATCTTGTGCAACCGTTTCTAAAGGCTGTCCTGTATGGTCTGCCATCAAACGATTTAATTTATCTTTAATATATAAAATCTCTTTCGCATGAATTTCAAAATCAGATGCTTGACCTTGGAAACCACCAAGTGGTTGATGAATCATAACTCTCGCATTAGGTAAACAGTAACGCTTACCTTTCTCGCCACCAGACAGTAAAAAAGCGCCCATGCTTGCAGCTTGACCAATACAAACCGTACTAATATTAGGCTTTATAAACTTCATAGTATCGTAAATAGCCATACCTGCAGTCACAGAGCCACCAGGAGAATTGATATAAAGAAAAATATCTTTGTCTGGGCTTTCAGATTCTAAAAACAACAATTGGGCAATAATTAAATTTGCCATGTGATCTTCAACTTGACCACATAAGAAGATGACACGCTCTTTTAACAGACGTGAATAAATATCATAAGAGCGCTCACCTTTAGCTGTTTGTTCAACAACCATAGGGACTAATGCACTTTCAATAGCACCTGTTGTGCCTTGATTTGGTACTGATGAATGAGTTTGAGACATGTTTTGAGGATTGAACTGAGAATTAAACAATGTATTCCTTCCCTTTATAAAAAATAAAATGGCTTATATGTTTCCATATAAGCCATTTAAGCGATTGCTTAGCTTAATGTCAATCGAAAAGTACGACTGAACGAAGTATTACTTCCCTTCTGGGTTCATAATCTCTGAAAAGCTAGCTTTTTTATCTTTTACTTTCGCTTTTTCAACTAAAAGCTCAACTGCTTGCTCTTCTAAAGCAACATTTTGCATTTGTTGCATTAGCTCTTTGTTGTTAGCGTAGTATTCAATAACTTCTTTAGGGTCTTCATATGCTGAAGCAGCAGTTGCGATCAACTCGTCAACTTTAGCATCGTTAACTTTAATTTCGTTAACTTTAATCACTTCACCTAAAAGTAAGCCAATTTTTACGCGACGTTCAGCTTGATCTTTGAACATTTCGCTTGGTAGTTCAGGTAAGTTGTTAGGGTCCATTTGACCTTGGAAACGTTGCATAGCTTGCTGACGTAAAACATCAACTTCTTGTGCAACTAAAGCCGCAGGAACGCCTACTTCATGACTTGATAAAAGGCCTTCAATTACTTGCTCTTTAACTTTAGCTTTAACCGCTTGAGATAATTCGCGTGCCATATTTTTGCCAACTTCTTCGCGTAAGGCTTCAACACCACCTTCTTCTACGCCGAAAAGTTTAGCAAAATCTTCATCGACTTTAGGTAAAACAGAACCTTCAGTTTTATGAACAACGATATCGAATTCAGCTTCTTTGCCTTTTAGGTTTTCTGCATGGTAATCATCAGGGAAAGTTACAGAGATAGTTTTCTCTTCACCAACTTTCATACCAGTGATTTCTTTTTCAAAACCTGGGATCATACGACCAGCGCCAAGCTCTAATTCAAAACCTTCAGCTTTACCACCTTCAAACGCTTCACCGTCAACACGGCCATCAAAGTCGATAGTTAACTTATCGCCTTTTTTAGTTTTACGCTTATTTTCTTTCCACGTTTGATGTTGCTTTTGCAACGTAACAAACATTTCATCTAAATCTTTGTCTGTTACTTCAACTGCAGGGCGTTCAACCGCAATCTTTTCTAAATCTTTTAATTCTACTTCAGGGTAGATTTCAAACGTCGCTTCAAACTCTAACGCTTTGCCATCTTCATTACTTTTAGCAGTAAAAGATGGACGACCAGCAGGGTTAATTTTTTCAGCTACAATAGCATCAACAAAACTACGTTGCATGATTTCGCCAGCAACTTCTTGTCTTACAGAGGCTCCGTAACGTTTTTGAATCACTGATGGTGGAACTTTTCCTGGACGAAAACCATTGATACGCTGGGTTTTAGCAACTTGACGAAGACGGTTTTTAACTTCAACATCTACTGTTTCGGCAGGAACTGAAATAGTCAAACGACGTTCCAAACCTTGTGTAGTCTCAACTGAAACTTGCATTTATATACCTCAAAACTTAGCGTGCTACGCTATTTAATTCGCACCCGATTTAATCTATTTATTATTAAGTCAATAAAAGAACTAAAGATGCCTTGCTCATACGAACGGTTAAAATTTGTGACGCAGAATTATAGCGGGGCTTCAAACAAGATACAAGTGATAAGTTCATGGGAGTTATTGAAGTATTTATAAGTGTTTAAATCATTGGAATTTTAGTAATTCAGTTTTAACTTATCATCCCTTCCTTAAAAATAAAAAGTCCAAGATAGTGGGAAGTTACCATTGTATTATCTCGATTTTTAACCAGACTAATAGCGTCATTCTAATAGTAAAGGAACTAAAAAGGAGCACATCGATTACTGCGTACATCCTGTACTACGCCCTTCGGGTCGCACTACGTGCGTTCAAAATTGTTCCAGACAATTTTGTCGACTTGCTTCGTAAGTTCTTATGGTCAATTAAATTTTTATGAATATAGTTTCTAGGGAGAGATAATAAAAGTGGTCGGTGATGCAAGATTCGAACTTGCGACCCCTTGGACCCAAACCAAGTGCGCTACCAAGCTGCGCTAATCACCGATTTTTACTAATACTTTAATACTTGAGTATTATTAAAGTTAAAGATGGGGTGGCTAATGGGACTTGAACCCACGACAACCGGAATCACAATCCGGGGCTCTACCAACTGAGCTATAGCCACCATAACTTTATGACACGCCTGTTAATGGCACGCCCTAAAGGATTCGAACCTTTGACCCACGCCTTAGAAGGGCGTTGCTCTATCCAGCTGAGCTAAGGGCGCACGAGGCCTAACAGGTGTTACTTTTTCATGTTAATAAATATTAAAAGCAACGCTTTTCATAAATAACTAAAAAGAAAAAATGGTCGGTGATGCAAGATTCGAACTTGCGACCCCTTGGACCCAAACCAAGTGCGCTACCAAGCTGCGCTAATCACCGACATATCGTTTTCAACAACTAAAATTTCATCTTAAAACTGAAGAAATGATTCGCTGCTTTCAACGGGTGCGGATATTACCGAGTTGCGCTATTCCAGTCAAACCTTTTTTATAAAAAAATACATGTTCGCTCACTTTTAGCGCAACTTGCACAATTAGTGTCGAATCTAAGCTAGTTTATCGGTAAAACTCGGTAATTTTTCAATATCGCTAGCAAATTCCTGATTTATGTTTTTCGTGAGAATTTAATATAACTCTTAACTATGACTAATCTAGAGTTTGTGGCAAAATAGCGCCGATTAAATTCGCCCATTTACCCATTAATTTATTCAAGGTTACAGTTAAGTATTATGACGGCATCATTGATTGACGGCAAAGCTATTGCCAAACAACTTAGAGACTCAGTTAAGGAAAAAGTTAGCCAACGGGTTAATAATGGCCTAAGAGCTCCTGGATTAGCTGTTATATTAGTAGGTTGCGATGCAGCTTCACAGGTTTATGTTGGCAGTAAGAGAAAAGCTTGTGAAGAAGTGGGGTTTGTTTCTCGCTCTTACGATTTGCCCACGACTACTTCGCAAGATGAACTTTATCAATTAATTGATGAGTTAAATAATGATAGTGCAATTGACGGCATCCTTGTACAACTACCTTTACCTGAAGGGCTAGATGCCAATTTAATAATAGAACATATTAACCCTGAAAAAGACGTCGATGGTTTCCATCCAGCCAATGTCGGTAAGCTTGCTCTGCGTCAACCAGGCTTACGCCCTTGTACGCCAAAAGGTATCATGAAATTAATTGAGTCCACTAAGGTTAAACCTCATGGTTTAGAAGCTTTAGTTGTTGGAGCCTCTAATATTGTTGGTCGCCCAATGACATTAGAGCTATTACTTGCTGGTTGCACTGTAACTACTACTCATAGATTTACCAAAGATCTTGAAACTAAAGTGCGAAACGCTGACTTGATAGTTGTTGCTGTAGGTAAGCCAGAGTTTATTCCAGGGGAATGGATTAAAGAAGGCGCTATGGTTATTGATGTTGGAATAAATCGTTTAGAGACCGGAAAACTTGTTGGTGATGTCGGTTTTGATATTGCTAAAGAGAAAGCTGCTTTTATTACACCTGTTCCCGGTGGTGTTGGCCCGATGACAGTGGCAAGTTTGATTGAAAATACCCTAATCGCTTGTGAGCAGTTTGGGAAATAATTCAATAGACCCTCATTATAAAAAAACCAGCATCAGCTGGTTTTTTTTATGATAATTGAAACTACAAAAACAAAGCTACGCTTTACGCCAAGTCGTTTTTCCAGCGCTATCTTCTAATATTATCTTCATTTCATTTAGTTTATCTCTTGCTTCATCAGCAAGCGCCCAATTTTTATCTGCACGAGCTTGATTACGTTGCGCTATTAACGCTTCAATAACCGCCACTTCATCATCATCATTTTGACCTTGTAAAAAGCTCTCTGGCTCAAGCTGCAATAAACCTATAACGCTACCAAGCGCTTTTAACGTTGCCGCTAACTCACTTGCTTGGGCTGAGTTTTCATCTTTGGCAACATTAAGATCTTTGGCAACTTCAAACAAAACAGCAATCGCTTGTGGGGTGTTAAAGTCGTCATCCATTGCTTGACAAAATTGCTGAACATAAGGCGACTCTTTATCTAATGTAAAGTTAGTCTGAAGTTCAACATCTCTTAAAGCTGTATATATACGCTCTAATGAAGCTCTGGCTTGTGTTAAATTATCCGTAGAGTAATTTAATTGACTGCGGTAGTGGCCTGTTGTTAAGAAGAAACGCACCGTTTCAGCGTCATACTGTGCTAATACATCACGAATAGTAAAAAAATTCCCTAAAGATTTAGACATTTTTTCCTGATCAACCTGCACCATTCCTGTATGCATCCAATAGTTTACATAAGGGGTATCAAGTGCACAGCAACTTTGTGCCACTTCATTTTCATGATGTGGGAATTGTAAGTCTGAGCCGCCACCATGAATATCAAAATGATTACCTAACTCTTTAGCGTTCATTGCTGAACACTCAATATGCCAACCAGGGCGTCCTTCTCCCCATGGAGAAGACCAACTTGGCTCACCCGGCTTAGCTGACTTCCATAAGACAAAATCTAACGGGTTATTTTTTGATTGATCCACATCCACTCTTGAGCCAGCTTGAAGCTGCTCTAAGTTTTGACCACTCAACTTGCCATAATCAGCATAGCTTGATACATCAAAAAGCACATCCCCCTGGCCTGTAGTATTAGCATCACCACCGGCAATATAAGCATGTTTTTTTGCAACTAACGTTTCAATCATGGCGATTATTTCAGCCATATGTGTTGTTACACGAGGCTCAAGATCAGGACGCTTCATATTTAAAGCATCAAAATCTTCATGCATATAACCAATAGTACGTTCAGTTAATTCATCGGGCGTTTCATTATTTTCAATAGCTCTGTTAATAATTTTATCTTCAACATCAGTGATGTTACGCACATAATTAACGTCTAAACCAGAAAATCTCATATAGCGTGCAATGTTATCAAAACTTATATAGGTACGAGCATGACCAATATGGCATAAGTCATAAACTGTGCAACCACAAACATACAATCCTACTTTTCCGGGGACAATGGGGGTAAAAACTTCCTTTTTACGGGTTAAAGTATTGTATATCTGTAACATGAGAACTAACGACTCCAGCGAATTAAAATGTTGCTTTGTAAAATTAAGATTGAATTGTACCCCAAGCATGCTTTTGAATCACCATAGCAGATGCACTTTATACAAACTTAGCGTACAATTCTGATAATTATTTACGTACACGAGAACCTTATGATTATATTCAAAACAACCCTTGGCGACATTAAAATAGAATTAGATTTTGATAATGCCCCTGTTACTGCTAAAAACTTCCAACAATATGTTGAAGAAGGTCACTATAACGGCACTATATTTCACCGCGTTATTAAAGGCTTCATGGCACAGGGTGGTGGCTTTGCTCCGGGTCTAGAAGAAAAAGAAACCCGCGCTAGCATTCAAAATGAAGCGAATAACGGTTTGGAAAACTCACGTGGTACATTAGCCATGGCACGTACTCAAGAGCCTCATTCAGCTTCGGCACAATTTTTTATCAATTTAACTGATAATGGCTTTTTAGATTTTAAAAATGAATCTGTGCAAGGTTGGGGTTATTGTGTGTTTGGTAAAGTGGTTGAAGGAATGGACGTTGTTGACAAAATGACCTTAATCGAAACTGGCAACCTACATGGCCATGGAGATGTTCCAAAAGAAGATATTATCATTGAGTCAGCTATAGTTGAGTAACTATCAGCCTAATAATCAGCAAATCACTTATTTTATTGCTGATTTACATTTAGCGCAAAACAGGCCTGATATTACCGCCTGTTTTTTGCGCTTTTTAAAATATGATGCTGTACATGCTCAAACACTCTATATTTTAGGTGATTTATTTGAAAGCTGGATTGGCGATGATGATGATAGTCCTTATTTAAAAACTATCGCTAAAGCTTTAACAACATTGTCCAGTTTCGGCACTGAGATCTACTACATTCATGGTAATCGAGATTTTTTATTAGGTGATAAATTCGCTAAAAAATCTTCAATGACTTTATTACCCGAAGTAGACTTCATTGATTTATATGGTCAAGAAGTTGTAATAATGCACGGTGACACTTTATGCACCCGTGATGTTGCTTATCAAGCCTTTAGAAAAAAATCTCGCTCGTGGTGGTGGCAAGCGATGATCAAAAGCCTACCTTTATTCATTCGTAAGAAAATTGCAGCCGATTACCGTAAAAAAAGCGCAGCCGCAACAGCTACTAAATCACAAGAGATCATGGATGTTACGCCTGAAGAGGTCGTCAATTGCCTTGAGAGCTATCAAAGTCAGCTATTAATCCATGGACATACCCATAGGCCAGCCGTACATGATATTACTGCTAATGGTAAAAAAGCTAAACGTATTGTATTAGGAGATTGGTACGAGCAAGGGGCTTGGCTAAAAGTGACCCCTGAAAGTATTGAGCTTTTAAATAAACCCTTAGTTTGATACTGGCACACCAGAATGAAACTTAAAATCTTCATCTGGTGTTGAAATTAACTCTGCTTCTGTTTCACCAAATAATTTAATTCGATCTGTGATGTCTTTACCTGCTATCTCTTTAGCAAGAGATAAATAGTCTTGATAATGGCGTGCTTCTGAGCGTAATAAAGAGATATAGAAATCCCCTAACTTTTTATCAACATGTGGGGCTAGTTTAGCAAACCGTTCACATGAACGCGCTTCAATATATGCGCCGCAAATTAACTTATCAACCAAAGTATCAGGCTCATGTGTTTTAACGTTCGATAGCATGCCTTTTGCATAACGCCCAGGGGTTATATGTTTATACTCTATGCCATAATCATCCATAATCTCTAGTACTTGATAAAAGTGATGCAGCTCTTCTTTAATCAATAAAACCATCTTATCAATCAAATCTTGACCATAAGGTGAATTAGATTTTGGAATCACTGATTTAGTGAGTTTATTTTTACTTGAAAAATCTTTCCAGTCACCCGTCTTTTTATAAACAAATTGCTCAAATGGACGCAACCATTCTAACAGTGCCTGACCACTTTCCGCATCTACGGCATATTTTCTTATTAAAAACATAGCAGATTGGGCAGCCTTCAATTCACATACTAGATGATCTATAAGGACAACAGGTAAATTCTCTTTTTTAATTGCTTCATCAACCCAAGCTTGAGGTGTATCGCATTTTAAAAAGGACTTAATTGGGGCTAATAAATTTTCGACTGACATGAATTAAACTTACAAGTAATAAACGATAAAGATGAAGAAATTTTATCATATTCATATCAAGAATTATGCTGCTTTTTATTGAGGTTAAATAACAAATAATACGAATACTATCGATTAGGGCTTAAAACTCCCCAAACTTAGCGCCTATTTAAATACAATAGCATTAACGGCCCCCTTTTTGTTTATAGGCCTAAATAGCTAAAACATATTTATTACCTCCTGCATTGATACGCCATTTACTGTGTACATATCATCATTTTGCTATTTAAAAATTTGTTTTCTTGAGATACTAGCTTAATCACACTTCACTGGCCTGTTTATACTATGACAAATTCTGCTAAAAATTCTCTCGCCAAACAATTAATTGAGCGTCATAAAGATTTAACCCATACAGAAAATATTAAAGTAATTTCTCATGTGCAAAGAGAAAGTGAGGATTGGTACCTTAATACTTTGATGTTAGAAAATATTGATGTGCCATTTAAGTATAAACGTAAAAAACTCTACAAAAGTTTACAGGGTCAAAGGGTAAATATTACTTATTACCCTAGTGCTGAAAATGTCGCTGGCTTTGAAATAGAAATCATGAATATTGTGCGTATAAAAGTCACTTAATCACTTCTTATATATTAAATTATCGTTCAGTTTTTCTCATACTTTTTATATCACTTAACGATAAGTAGATTTTTTTTATTTATTTTGAATATAAAAACCAGTTATTTTCAATTAATTCAGCTTGAATTTCAAACAACTCTTGACGAATGCTTAGCCATATTCCATAAATAGGTTATCGACAATAAAAATTATCAACGTCGAACGTTCATCTAGCAAACAAAATAACAATTAAACAGATAATTTTGCTAGTTGATTAATTGGGGATTGAAAGAGGAAGTTATTATGATATTAAATCATATTTGGGGATTATACGCTCATCCGAAAGATGAATGGCAAACGATTGAGAAACGTCATGAGAGCTTAATGTATAGTTTGATCCATATTTTAGTGGTTGCACTTATACCAGCAATTTGTGGTTATTATGCTGCAGCTCATATAGGTTGGACAATAGGCGTTGGCGATCCAATAAAAATTAGTCAAGGTCGTGCACAAATAATGGCAATCGCCATGTATTTTTCATTGATTTCAGGAGTATTCGCTCTCGCCTACTTAATTCAATGGATGGCAAAAACTTTTGACTCCAAACCAAACTTCATACAATGTCTTGAATTAGCCGCTTATACCGCAACACCTATGTTGATGGTTGGTGTAACCGCACTTTACCCTGTGCTTTGGTTTGTTGCTTTAGCAGGTCTGGCAGCAGTAAGTTACTCCGTTTATCTTTTATATTCTGGTGTGCCTATCATGATGAGTATCCCTGAAGAAAAAGGCTTTATTTATTCAAGCTCGGTAGTCACATGCGGTCTTGTTTTACTCGTTGGTCTTATGGCATTCAGTGTAATTATGTGGAGCTTGGGTTTTGGCCCAGAGTACGTCTCATAAAATAGCACCTGATAAATGAAAAATGACGCTAATTCGTAAGAACTAGCGTCATTTTTTATATCTGCTTACTCGGCATTTTAAAAGCGTTATTCAGCGCCTTCGTTATGCATATCAATAATTGAGTCGGCATTCTTGTCCGAGTTCTCTTTAGTCGTGTTATTACGCATAGCATCAAGCTTTTCTAGGTAATCATGGCTAATATCATTAGTCACATAATTACCATCAAATACTGATGTATCAAATGTTTTAATCTCAGGGTTATGAGTACTAACCGCTGCAACTAAGTCTTCAATAGATTGGAAGATAAGCTTATCAGCACCAATCAAACTACAAATATCTTCAACTTCACGGCCATGAGCGATGAGTTCATTAGCACTTGGCATATCAATACCGTAAACATTAGGAAAACGTACTTCAGGAGCAGCTGAGGCGAAATAAACTTTTTTCGCTCCAGAAGAACGTGCCATCTCGATAATTTGTTCTGAAGTGGTACCACGTACAACAGAGTCATCAACAAGCAAAACATTTTTGCCTTTAAACTCAGCACCTATTGCATTCAGCTTTTGACGAACAGATTTTTTACGCTGCTCTTGTCCTGGCATGATAAACGTACGACCAATATAACGGTTTTTAACAAAGCCTTGACGATAAGGTAGTTCCAATTTATTCGCTATTTGTAGTGCTATATCACACGACGTTTCAGGGATTGGAATAACAACATCAATATCGACATCTTCCCATTCCTTAACAATTTTCTCACCAAGTTTTGTGCCCATTTCAACTCGTGAAGCATAGACAGACATTTTATCCATCGTTGAATCAGGGCGAGCGAAATAAACAAATTCAAAAATACATGGATTATAAGTAGGTTTTTTAGCACATTGTTGACTATGGATTTGACCATCTTGTGAAAAGAAAATTGCTTCACCTGGAGCAACATCACGCACAAACTCAAATGAGCAGGCATCAAGAGCAACTGATTCTGATGCAACCATATATTCGATGCCATTTTCAGTTTCACGTTTACCGAATACTAATGGGCGAATACCGTTTGGATCACGAAAAGCCAACATACCGTACCCGACGATTAAAGCAACGGTAGCATAAGCACCACGTACTCGTTCATGAACATTTGATATCGAAGTAAAAACGTCGTCTGGAGTTAAGGTTACATTGGCACTTTGTTGTAATTCATGACCGAGAATGTTCAATAACAATTCAGAGTCAGACGTTGTATTTACATGACGACGAGCTTCAGTGTTTAACCAAACTTTCAGCTCTTCAGCATTAGTCAAATTACCATTATGAGCTAACGAAATACCATAAGGTGAATTAGCATAAAAAGGTTGGGCTTCTGATGAGCTAGAAGTACCTGCCGTAGGATAACGAACGTGACCTATGCCAATATTACCTTGCAAGCGCAACATATGGCGAGTATGGAATACATCCTTTACAAGTCCGTTGCCTTTTCTTAGGCGAAACGTATTGTCATGAATAGTAACAATACCGGCAGCATCTTGTCCGCGATGCTGTAACACAGTTAATCCGTCATACAAATATTGATTAACCGGGGTTTTACCGACAATACCAACAATACCACACATGAACTTTTTCTCCGCTTGAAACCTAGGTTGTTATTTAATAATAAAACTAAGTTAGAAAACTTGATGATTGTTTAAGATACTCAAAAAACCATTCCACAACTAACCTAAATTCAGGAATTAATTGTGACTCTTTCCACCAATTACTTGCCGCCGCACCTGTAAAGGCATCCATAAAGAATAGCACAGCACTTATAATTAACACGCCACGTAGCGCACCAAAAACGAGTCCCAGAACACGATCCGTCCCCGATAACCCCGTTTTACTCACTAACTGACCAATCAGGTAGTTAACAATTGCGCCGAGTATTAACGTGGCTATAAAGAGAATCGCGGTAGCTGCTGCATTTCGCAAGAATTGATCAGAAATATTGGTAAGAAGGTTAGCTAGATTTGCGTAAAATGTACTGGCAATAAAAAAGGCACTGATCCAAATAATTAGTGATACCGCTTCTTTAACAAAGCCGCGTACCAAACTAATTAACGTTGATACACCTATTACTGCCAAAATGGCATAATCTATCCAAACCATAACTTGAGTTTCTCATTGATTAGAGGCGCGCATTCTACCAGAATAGAATTGAAAATGCCTAAACTTTTTTATAGGCAGCTATTATTTTGTTGGATTAAAACGTGCAACTTTTCCTTGCACATTTGTAAGTTTTTTCAGTGCAGGAATTTGCTTCTCTAACGAAGATTTTATCAATTGTGGCCCAACAAATACTTTGGTTAAACTGCCCTGCTTCGTTTTTATCGGTTTAGTAAAAGCGCTATAACCATTCTTTTTAAGCTTTGCTAATAACTCGTCAACATTTTTCTTATGTCTAAAACTGCCTAATTGAATCACCCATGCCTCTTTATTTACTGCTTTTTCCGGCTGTAGCCCTAATTCAGGCTTATCAATAGGTGATGCATTGGCAGCGGTTTTGCTTTTTACCTTATCAGTGTTATTTTCTACAATAGCTTTTGGTTTAGTCGCAGGTGTGATCTTAGCTTCTTTATCTTGCTCAGCTATAGAGCTAGTGATTGTTTCTTTAGGCGTATCATCTAGTGCTTGTTCATTCACTATCTCAACTTGCTCTTTGATGATTAACTTATCTTCTGGAAATGGCTTTTTAGTCATTTTTCCAGTAAAAGCGGGCGCTTTAGGGATCGCTTCAAAGTCTGTTTGATTTGATTTTTTCTTACCATCGAGGACATCAGGTAAAAAGATAATTACAGCCGCTGCGACGATAACAGTACCAACAAGGCGATTTTGAAACGGTGTAGACAAACGAGACTCCAACTAAGTTAAATATAGAACCAAGCTAAATTAATAGCGTCCTAATTTCAGCAACTGTATAAAAAGAGCCAAAGACTAGAATTAAATCTGAGTGTTTAGCATTTTGAATAGCTATTTTAAATGCCTGAGTGACATTGTCAAAACAATTGATTGAATTACTAAATTCTAATAAAACGGCATTCATAGTATCAGTACTTGCAGCTCTGGGCGCATCAACAGGTGCTATATACCAATCGTCTACTTGCTCACTTAAACAAAGTAATGTGCTTGTGATGTCTTTATCAGCCAGCATCGCAGTAACAGCAATCACTCGACCATATTGTTTTTGCACTTTAAGTTTAGCTAGCTGCTCAGCTAAATATCTGCCGGCGTGAGGGTTATGAGCAACATCAAGCATGATATCACAATCAAGAGTAAACATTTCTGTTCTACCAGCAACCTTAGTTTGCTCAATGAGTTTATTCACTTTCTCGCTAGTAAGCGTAATACCTAACTGTGTTAATACCATTAGCGCTGTTGCGACATTATCGCGAGGAATATGAGTAGCAACTAAGTCAGTTAAGCAAATGGATTCGTCTTGATTAGTTGTAATGTGAGCATTGTTTTCAGAATTTTCGATATCTTCATTGTATTGCCATTGCCATTGCCATTGCCATAAGGCCGTTTGATGGTTTTTTATAGGTTGGTCAACAACACTAAAATCTACGCCTCTAACATTTACTTTTTCAAGGGCCTGTTTTTTTTCTCTTTTAGTTAATGATTGATTAACTTGTTGTGCATAATTTATTACCGACTTAGGAGAGTTAACATCACCAATAATAATATCTTGATTTGCACGCATAATTCCGGCTTTTTCAACGCCGATAGTTTCTCGGTCATTACCTAAAAAAGCTTGATGATCGATATCAACAGCAGTGATCACCGCAACATCAGCATCGATAATATTTGTAGCGTCTAAACGTCCGCCCAAGCCAACTTCTAAAATAATCACATCAGGCTTTTTTATCATAAGTACGAGAAACGCAGCTAACGTTGTAAACTCATAATAACTCAATGATATTTCAGCTCTTGCCTGTTCTATTTTTGTAAAAGCTTCAATAAGAGGCAGATCATCTATATCAACTTTGTTAATTCTTAACCTTTCGTTAAATTTTTCAATGTGAGGTGATGAATAGACCGCAACCGTCAAACCAGATCTTGAGGTATTATCGTGACAATGACTTTCATTAAGCAACGCATTTTCTAAAAAAGCACAGGTTGTGCCTTTACCATTAGTTCCTGCGACAGTAATAACAGTTGAAAAACTAAAATCTATGGCTAGACGTTCAGCGACTTGACCCACTCTTGATAAGCCAAGATCGATTTCAGTGTTGTGTATAGTTTCTAAATAACAAAGCCACTCGTTAAGGTTTTTACAACCTTTTGAGTGGCTTTTTGTTTGTTGTGACATGTACTGCTCTAATTGATATCTATAAAACTTAATCAGCTTGAGAAAGTGGACTAGGCTGCCCTGTAAACTTAGCTAACATGCGAGCTAATGTTTCACGCATATTGCGGCGATCTACAATCATATCTATAGCACCTTTTTCCAATAAAAACTCACTTCGTTGGAAACCTTCTGGTAGCTTTTCACGTACAGTTTGCTCGATAACGCGTGGGCCTGCAAAACCTATCAGTGCTTTTGGCTCAGCAACATTAATATCACCTAACATAGCAAGACTAGCCGAAACGCCACCCATAGTTGGGTCAGTTAAAACTGACACATAAGGTAAACCTTTTTCACTCATTTTAGCTAATGCCGCACTGGTTTTAGCCATTTGCATTAATGAGAACAATGCTTCTTGCATACGCGCCCCGCCACTAGCTGAAAAACAGATAAATGGTAGATCATGTTTAAGACAATACTCAACACCTGCAACAAAGCGAGCACCAACAACAGAGGCCATTGAGCCACCTAAAAAGGAAAATTCAAACGCGGCAGCGACTACGGGCATACCATGAAGTTCCCCCTTCATCACAACTAAAGCGTCTTTTTCACCGGTATTTTTTTGTGCTGCGCTTAATCTGTCTTTATAACGCTTTGAATCTTTAAACTTTAAAATATCTTGAGCTTCAAACTCTTCACCTAGCTCTAAACGGTTATCTTGATCAAGAAAGCTATCAATACGCTTGCGCGCGCTGATACGCATATGGTGATCACACTTTGGACACACAGAAATTTGTCTGTCGAGCTCTACTTTATAAAGTACAGCATTACATGAAGAACATTTACTCCAAACGCCTTCTGGAATATTGCGTTTTTGGGTAGATTTTGCTTTCGGGAGAATTTTTTCAATCCAGCTCATAATTTTATTTTTGCCTATTGCAACGAATATAAATCAACTTTTTGTAGGAAAAACAGTTACAAAAAATCAAATAGAATGTGAGAACAAATATAACCGTGAATTAGAACACACTTTAGGTCATGTTTTATATAAAAAACTGGTCTGTCTTGTTAAGTTATACCCTTTCTACAGGACTAATTCAAAAAAAGTGGTCCAAAAGGACGCTTAGGTAAATCAAATTGCTCAGGATAATCAACTTCAACAAAATATAACCCCTCTGGTGGAGCTGTTATTCCTGCCATGCAGCGATTTTTTAACTCAAGCACCGTTTTTATCCAATCCGTTGTTTCTTGAGATTGTCCTACACGCATTAAACTGCCAACAATATTACGTACCATATGATGTAAAAAGGCATTTGCTTTGATATCAACAATAATATATTCACCTTGTCGTGTAATTTCACAGTGCTGAATAGTTCTAACAGGTGAATGAGATTGACAGTGAACAGTACGAAAGGAAGTGAAGTCGTGTTTACCAATAAGGTGTTGTGCACCTTGGTGCATAAGCTTTTCATCTAAAGGATAGTGACAATGACTAATACCATGACTTAAAATGGCAGAGCGTAAGCGGTTATTATAAATAATATAACGGTAGCGTCTAGCAGTTGCGCTAAAGCGAGCATGAAACTCTTCACTCACTTCTTTCACCCAAGTTACAGCTATATCATCAGGTAAGTGAGTATTTACCCCTAAGGTCCAAGCAACGTCTTTGCGTATTTTATTTGTTTCAAAATGAACCACTTGATTAGTGGCATTTACACCAGTATCAGTACGACCAGCACAGACAACTTCGATTGACTCATCTGCAATCTTTGATAGAGCACGCTCTAATGTTTGCTGAACACTGACTACACTTTTTTGCCGCTGCCAGCCACAATAGTTTTTGCCATCATATTCGATGCCTAAAGCAAAACGCATGCAAACCTCTTATGTGCCAAATGAAAAATTAAAGTGGCGCATTATCTATTATTTTGCTTATCTATGCCAATAAAATTGGTCTATTACAAGCTATCCAATAAATCTTGAGCTTCGAGCTGTTGTTGGTTATTTCCTTGCTTTATCACTTCTTGTAAAATAACTTCGGCATTATCATTATCACCAATTTCAACATACACTTTAGCGAGATCAAGCTTAGCCGCCATCCCCGTTTCATCATCATCAACATCGATAGGATTTACATCTTTGGTGAACTCTTGGTACTCATTTAAACCAACATCAATGTTAGCTTCATTATAAGGTTCATCTGCTGTTAACTCTTCTTGGCTAGCTGATAATAATGAGTCAACAGAAACAAAGTTATCTTCTTCATTGCTATCTTCGCCATTCACAGCCCCTAAACCACTATTAGGATCATCAAAATCATCCAGTGAAATAGGTGAATCCAACTCATCACTCTGATTGAAATCAGCAGGTTGATTTACCACACTTGACTCTTCTTCAATGTTTGCTAGCAACTCATCAAATTCTAAGTTGTCTAGCTCTTGTATATCATTAATTTCAGTTGCTTCTGATATCGTATTTTCTTCGTCATCTTCACTTTCATTGAGAAGATCAGCTAAAACATTTTGATCTGAAAAGTCAGGAGTTAACTCTATTGTTTGCTCAGGCGCTTTATCATTTAGCAATTCAGCAAGGGTATCTTCATCAAAAGTACCTAACTGCTCAACAGCCAAGTCATCCCCTATATCAAGGGCCTCATCTTCTTCGGCTTCAGTGGCTATATTGTCATTTTCTACATCAGCGATAAGTGCGTCTATATCAAACTCTTCATCTTCCTCATTTAGCACTTCCTGGTTATTTTCAATAGAGTCGCTTTCAGTATTATTATTAAGAATATCACTAAAATCGACAGCTAAAAGTGGAGCAACATACTCTTCTGTTAAATTATCGATTTTGGCCTTATTTTCACTTTCTACCTTTGATGGTTTGCCTGCTTCTTCAGGCTCCGTTTCTTTAACATCCAAGTCTTCTAAGATATTTTCAATTTCTTCAGGATCTGTGATCTCTTTTGGCTCTGGTTCATCGGCTCCCATTGACTCAAGCAAGGCGTCAATATCATCTGGGTCAGTGATTTCTGCTTGTGTATCCTCTTCAACCTCGTCAGCCGTTGGCTCTTCATCTACATTCATAGAATCAAGTAGCGCATCAATATCATCAGGGTCTGTGATTTCTGCTTGTGTATCTTCTTCAACCTCATCAGCCGTTGGCTCTTCATCTATATTCATAGAATCAAGTAGGGCATCAATATCATCAGGGTCAGTGATTTCGGCTTGAGCATCCGCTTCAACCTCATCAGCTGAAGGCTCTTCATCTACATTCATAGAATCAAGTAGGGCATCAATATCATCAGGGTCGGTGACTTCAGTTTGAGCATCCGCTTCAATCTCTGCAGCTGGAGGCTCTTCACCTACGTCCATAGAATCGAGTAAGGCATCGATATCATCTGGGTCAGTGATTTCAGTTTTCGCTTCTTCTACATCCATAGAATCAAGTAAAGCATCGATATCATCAGGATCGGTGATTTCGGTTTGCGCTTCTTCTACATCCATAGAGTCAAGTAAAGCATCAATATCATCTGGGTCGGTAATTTCAGTTTGCGCATCCGCATCAACCTCTGCGGTTAGTGGCTCTTCATCTACGTCCATAGAATCAAGTAAGGCATCGATGTCATCAGGGTCGGTGATTTCAGTTTGCGCATCCGCTTCAACCTCTGAATCTGATGGCTCTTCATCTACGTCCATAGAATCTAATAAGGCGTCGATATCATCTGGGTCGGTGATCTCAGTTTGCGCATCCGCATCAACCTCTGCAGCTGGTGGCTCGTCATCTACGTCCATAGAATCTAATAAAGCGTCGATATCATCTGGGTCGGTGATTTCAGCTTGCGCATCAACTTCTTCTTCTGCTTCTGTGACAGGCTCCTCCTCAATAATGTCATCAACATCTGCATCAGCTAAAACATCATCAATATTTATTTCTTCATCGTCTTCAGTTGATGGCTCATCGTCAATGGATAATTCTTCATCAAGACTTCCGAGTAAATCATCAAGATCATTTTGATCAAGCTGATTATCTTCTAGAGCATCATCTTCTTGTGGCTCTTCTTCTGAAGGTTCAGCTAATAAAGAGTCAAGGTCACTTTGATCTAACTCGTCACTGCCCGTTTCTTCTAGATCTACCTCATCATCAAGTAAAATATCTTCAAGATCATCCAGATCATCTAATTCATCATCGTCGTCATCATCTAAATGAATAACATCGTCACTTGCACTGTCATCGGTTTCAAGCAAATCTACAGACAACTCATCATCTAACAGTAATTCATCGTCAAGAGAAAGTTCGTCGTCTAAAGATAGTTCATCATCAAGGGATAATTCATCGTCATCTAAGTCAATTTCTTCACTCTTAACTTCAGCTTCAGTTACCGGCTCTTCTTTCGTTTTTTTAGCTGGTTTCTCTTCAGCTGCTACAGGCTCAACTTTTCTGCGTTTAAGGATAATAGCAAATGCAATGATTAATAATATTGCCGGTAGCGTCATCATTAAACCAAGGAACCATTGGCTTGAAAGAATGCTGTCTTTTTCTAACTCTGCTTGCTGCTTTTCAAGTAATAATTCTTGCTCTCGTGCTTGCGCTTTAGCGAGTAAGGCTTGCTGCAGTTTGATCATATCATCCATTTGCAGCTTAATTTCTTTACCCTTGGCAACTTCTTTTTGCATAGTGCCTAATTGATTATTAAAGCTTGATAGGCGTTGTCGTAATGCTTCATTTTCTTTTAATATTGCCTGTAAACCATCGATAGAATCTAGAACATCACTTTGAATACTTTGCAGGCGCTGCTGTTGTTCGGTGTCAATTTTTTGCAGTTGATCATTAATTTCAACTTTAACGGTATCTAGATCTTTTTTATTTACTGTTGGCTCTTTAGGCTTAATGGCAGCTTTTGCGACCGTTTTAGGTTGCTTCTTTTGCCAGCTTTTTTCATCTTGATCTGACTTTTGTTGTGCTACAGCAGAGTTAACGGCCATCATTTGATTAAACGATGGAATTCTTAAGTATTGACCTTCAACTAGATGGTTAAAGTTACTATCTGCGAATGCTTGCGGGTTTGCTTGGAATAGAGCCTGCATTACCTGATATACAGTTAAACGATTATCAGGCCTAACTGTAAGGGCTATTTTCCATAATGTATCTCTTTTACTGATAGGTCCGTATCTATCATAGGGAAAAACATCACTACTTTTAGGGCCGCGCATGCGTATCCCTCGTTCTTCTTCTGCTATCATGGCTTGCGAGAAAGCAGGCGCACTTATAGCAAGCGTGCTCAGGGTTAGCACACTAAGAACAACCTGCCATAGGCACAGGTGTAATAATTTTTGCATTGAGGCTTTCCTAGTTATTATTTTTCTCAAAAATTAAGTAATGTCAACACATTGACATAATAAGATACCAAAAAACAAAGCAAAATTCATTCCATTAGGAATAGCTAAAATACAAGTATCTAACATAGATAATATCAAACTGAGTTATTAAAGGTTATTTTTTTACTTCAGAAAACGAAAAAACTCGCCATTAACATTATCACTAATGTTAACGACGAGTTTTCAATATTCTTGAGCGTTTTTAAACGTTAATTAAAACTTAGCTTAAATGCTCTTTTACTAGTAATTCAGCTATTTGAATACTATTTGTTGCCGCACCTTTACGTACATTATCCGCAACAATCCACATGTTTATGCCACAGTTATGACTGATATCTTCACGAATACGGCCAACATACGTTTCATCTTTACCGCTAGCATCGCCAATTTGTGTTGGGAAGTCTTCATCATTATGGCAAACCACTATACCTGGTGCTTGCGCTAATAACTCTTTCACTTCTTCTGCTGAAATTGGTGAGTTAGTTTCAATATGTAGCGCTTCGCCGTGACCAAAAAAGACCGGCACACGAACTGCGGTAGGGTTAACAAGTACATTATCATCTGACAATATTTTCTTCGTTTCCCAAACCATTTTCATTTCTTCTTTTGTGTAACCATTATCAAGAAAAACATCAATTTGTGGGATAACATTAAACGCTATTTGGCGAGAGAAATTCTTTGTTTCTACTGGCTTACCACTAAGTAAATCGGCTGTCTGTTTTGCCAATTCGTCCATGGCAGCTTTACCACCACCAGAAACAGACTGATAAGTGCTCACATTAACTCGGTTTATACCAACAGCATCATAGATAGGCTTTAAAGCCACCATCATTTGAATGGTAGAGCAGTTAGGGTTAGCGATAATATTACGGTTACGATATTCAGCCAACGCTTGTGGATTAACTTCTGGTACCACTAACGGGATATCTTCGTCGTAACGAAACTCAGAGGTATTGTCGATAACAATACAACCAGCATCACCAGCAATAGGAGCATATTTAGCAGATGTCGCGCCACCCGCTGAAAAGAAACCAATTTGTGCTTGGCTCCAGTCAAAATTATCAGCATCAAGTACTTCAATACTTTCACCGTTAAACTCAATAAACTCACCTGCTGAACGAGCACTCGCTAATGGGTAAAGCTTATTAATAGGAAAGTCTCTTTGTTCTAAAATTTCCATAATGGTTTTGCCAACCAAACCTGTTGCGCCAAGTACGCATACATCAAATTTCTGTGCCATGATCCTCTCTTCTCTATTAGTTGGACTTATACTCTTTTTATGAGTAGCTATTAAAACCTAAACGATGTGGCACATCGCAATAGGCCTCTGGTGATAGTGTTACAGTAACCGACGAAAACTCTCGACGAACTGGATAATTTTTTCTTAAGAAGTCAAAACCTTTACTGGCTAATTCTTCTCTAAAAATAGCGTCATCACGCCTGACATCATAAACAATTTTAACCAGTTTATTAACTAGGTTTTGGTCTGTATTGTCAGTTATTTTTATCTCGGAAATGCTGCTAATAGGTAACAAATGAGATAATGCAATTGTAGGCAACTTTCCTAGTTTTCGACATAGTGCCTGATATAACATTTCTGTGCCACGAGCTTTTCCTTCTAAGCTATAACCAGCAATGTGTGCCGTTGCTATTTCAGTGTAATCAATTAATGGGGTAAGTACTTCCGGCTCACCTTCCCAAACATCAAGAACCACTTTTAAACCATGCCCTTGCTGTTTTAGAGATAGTAACGCTTGGTTATCAATAACTTCGCCACGACAGGCACTGATTAAAATTTGATTTTCATTCAGTTGATTTAAACGCTCAGCATTAAGTAAATGGTAAGTCGCATGTTCTCCTGTAGTTGTCTTTGGTACGTGCAAGGAAATCACATCACAGGCAAGTACATCATCTAATGATGAAAACTCTCGATGATCATTATCATCAGCTTCTAGTATAGGATCACAAATCTTATATTCAATACCCAACGCCATTAGTTTCTCACTTAAGCGAGTACCAGTATTACCACCGCCAACAATACCGACACTAAGTTTAGGTAAATCTAATAAATAGCGCTCAGCAAGAACGACCAAAGCGCTGATCACATATTCTGCCACTGAAATGGCGTTACAGCCGGGTGCTGAATGAAATGAAATGTTGCGGCTGGCAAGATATTCTTGATCAATATGATCCATCCCGATGGTTGCCGTGCCGACAAAACTCAGTTTGTCATTTGCTGCTAATAGAGCTTTATTGACTTTCGTGATAGAACGCACTAGCAATACATCAGCATCATTAACTTGCGCAGGAGTTAGATCTCGACCAGAAAAAGATTGCAACTGAGTACTCATACCACAAATATCACTAAAAAATTCTTTAGCGTACGGCATATTTTCATCGAAAAGTATTTTCATAGTATGGGGAAATAAAGTTGATATTTAAAAGCTAATTATAAAGTACTTTATTACTTAAGAGCTAGAAGAAATAAGGCCATATCAAGTAAAACTTCATATGGCCTCAAATTTTGTGCTCTAGTAAAAATTCAGAATAATCTCTACCTTGCGGTTTAGCTTTTATATTTTTGCATCACTAAAGTGGCATTAGTTCCGCCAAAGCCAAAGCTATTTGACATTACTAAGTTCAACTCAGCATCACGTTTTTGAGTAACAATATCTAAACCTTGTGCTTGTTCATCTAAGTTATCAACGTTAATTGATGGAGCAACAAAGCTATTTTCCATCATTAAAATAGAATAAATAGCTTCATGTACACCTGCAGCACCCAAAGCGTGACCTGTCATCGCTTTCGTAGCACTGATAGCCGGTGATTTTTCACCGAAAAGCTCTTGAATTGCGCCAAGCTCTTTAACATCACCTACAGGTGTTGATGTACCATGAGTATTTAAATAATCAATTTCGCCTTCTACACCTTGCATAGCTTGTTGCATACAACGAACAGCACCTTCACCACTTGGCGCTACCATGTCATAACCATCAGAGGTTGCGCCATAGCCAACTATTTCAGCGTAAATATGCGCGCCACGAGCAAGTGCATGCTCTAGTTCTTCAACAACAACCATACCGCCGCCACCAGAAATAACAAAACCATCACGATCTGCATCATAAGTACGTGATGCTTGCTCAGGTGTGTCATTACGACCAGCAGATAAAGCGCCCATGCCATCAAACATCATTGCGAGAGACCAATCTACTTCTTCACCACCACCGGCAAAGACAACATCTTGTTTTCCTAGTTGAATCAACTCCATCGCATGACCAATACAGTGTGCACTGGTTGCACATGCAGAGCTTATTGAATAGTTAACGCCTTTAATTTTAAAAGGAGTCGCTAAACATGCTGACACAGTACTCGACATCGTTTTTGGTACCGCATAAGGACCAACACGACGAATACCACGATTACGTAAGGTATCGCTAGAGGAAACTATATTGGCAGATGATGCACCGCCAGAGCCTGCAACTATGCCCGTTCTAACATCCGATACTTGCTCTTCAGTTAATTTGGCATCGTTAATAGCTTGATCCATCGCTATGTATGCATAACCTGCAGCATCACCCATAAAACGGAGTGCTTTACGATCAATATGATCTTTTATATCAAGGTCTGGAACCCCCCAAACATTACTTTTTAATCCTTGTTCAGCAAAGCTTTCTGAGTGAGTTATTCCTGACTTACCTGACTTTAACGAAGCTAAAACTTCTTCTGCATTGTTACCAATGCTTGAGACTATACCGATACCGGTAATCACTACACGTTTCATTTAAATAACCGTTATTTTAGTAAAAATTGAATATAAGAATTTTAAAAATCGGGGCATTATACAGCTATTGTGCCCACTAACTGGTATTACAAGTTAACATAAGGTCAACAACCAGCGTACACATGTACACTATATTAAGTTATTGCAAAAATAATATCTACGCTCATTTAGTGAATAACACTGACCTTAATCAAAAACTATCGTAAAATAATACCATATTCGTAAACTAATTCATTAACTGGCTATATTCTTGACTCATACAACGCATACCCCACCTAGCCTTAGTTTTCAAAAAGATGGCTCTCCTTATTCAAAAGAATTTAATGACATTTATTTTGATAGTGAATCTGGCGCTAAACAAAGCGAAGAAATTTTCATACAAGGCAATAGGATACAGTCAAGAATATTAGCAAGCCAAGAGACCATTACCATCGCTGAAACCGGTTTTGGTACCGGCTTAAATTTTCTATTGACCTTACAGGTGTACCATAATTTACTGAGTGAAAATCCACAAAAAAAACTGCCTAAAATACATTTTATTAGTATTGAAAAATATCCCTTAACAAAGTCACAACTTACTACTTCACTTAACGCTTTGCCTGAATTTAATGAGTTTACTCAGTTATTATTAGCTCAATACCCTGAAGGAGACGAAATTCATCATGATGAAAGTGAAATATCCGCAACTTTCTTTGGTGAACAAATATCCCTAAGTTTGATTATCAGTGATGCCGCGCAAGGTTTAGCCAAAATAAAAACAGCTAGAAACGGTTTAGTTGATGCTTGGTATTTAGATGGCTTTGCTCCGGCTAAAAATCCAGAGATGTGGAGTGAAGAATTATTTACTCAAATAGGTCGTTTGAGTAAACAGCAGGCTAGCTTAGCAACTTTTACGGTGGCGGGCTTTGTTAAAAGGCATTTACAACGCGTAGGCTTTAGAACACATAAAAAAGTCTACTCAGGTAATAAACAGGAAATTATGATTGGTGTGTTTCAACAAGACCCTAACTCCACTAAAGGTTACCAACTTCGTAAAAGGATAACTAAACCTCAGCATGTCAGTATTATTGGTGGCGGTATTGCTTCTGCATGTGCTGCACTAGCACTGACCAAACAAGGCATTAAAGTCACCCTATATTCTAAAGATGCAAGCCTTGCTCAAGGGGCTTCAAGTAATGCCATTGGCGCACTTTATCCATTACTACATCAGCAAAAAGATGATATCAGTTTATTTTATCAACAAGCCTTTTGGCGTGCTAAGTCATTATACAATCAAGTGCTTGATGAGGGCTTTAGCTTTCCTCATCAATGGTGTGGTTTACTTGAAGTATCCTATAAAGAATCATTAGTTAACAGGCAGAATAAATTTACTCAACTCGGTACCTGGCCAGAAGAATTAGTGCATAGCGTCAATGCGAAACAAGCAAGTGAGCTAGCGAACATCCCGCTTAATCATGGCGGCTTATATATGCCAAATGCCGGTTGGCTGGCACCAAGACAAGCGGTGCAGCAAATTATCAACTGTGCTAAAACAACAGGACGATTAAATATTCAGCACTATGTGAATATTAAAAAAATTACCCCTAAAATAAAGAATGAAATAACCAGCTGGCAATTAACCACCAACGAAGGTGACATTGACGCCGGTGTGTTAATTATTTGTGGTGGCGCTGAAATTATTGAGTTGAATTGGATCAATCAATTGCCCTTTAGCGCTGTGCAAGGCCAAGTAACTAGCATGAAAACCAATGAAAATATTAAAGGACTCTCAACCGTTATTTGTCACAAAGGTTATTTAACGCCAGAGCTTAATAACATACATTGTATCGGCGCAACATTTAACAAGCATAGTACGAGTACTGAAACCACAGATAAAGATGATGCCTTTAACCTTGAAATGCTCAATAAATGTTTGCCTGAGCAAGCTAAAGCATTTGGTTGGAATAAAGAGAGCATTTATAACAGTAAAGCTAGATCTCGTTGTATGACACCTGATCATATACCTATGGTAGGGGCGATGCCTGATATACAAAAGCACTTGGCAATGTACCCACATTTAGCGAAAGATAAAAACTGGAAGTATAAAGAAGCTGCCCCCGTCATTGATAACTTGTATGTGATGATGGGTTTTGGCGCGCGTGGCTTATGTTCAGCACCATTAGCGGCAGATATTCTAGCCGCCGATCTTTGCGGAACCCCCTACCCTTTAGATAACGATATGTTATTTAACTTAAGTCCGAATCGATTTGTCATTAGAGACATGATTAAACGAAAGGTATAGTTTTTATAAAGTTATATTGAATGCGTTACAAAACAATTGTTCCCTCTAGGATTTCATGTTATTAATCAGACCTAATCCATTAACTCCTCACCTTATGCGTTATATTTATTTATTTTTACTTTTAATAATCATCAGCGGCTGTTCTAGCAAAATAACCTCATTAAAAGCAGATAAGGATCAAATGGTAGAAATTAATAAAGGATACTTGTTAATTGGTGTTGAAACTAATCGTAATCTAAAAGGGATTCAAATTTCTGGCAAAAAAAATATTGAATTAACATATAAAGATTTAAGGAAAGGAACAAATTATATTTTAATCGATTTACCAGCTGGGAAATATACTGTTAAAAAAGTTTTGTTGAACAATTACTGGCGTTTCGAAATGGGTGATGATGAATTATGGAGCTTTTCAATAGAATCCAAAAAGATCAATTATGTTGGGCATATAGAGTTAGCCTCATCTGGATACTGGAATGTGTCTACTTATGCTGAATTGATCAACAATTCTTCTCTGGCATTAGAGTTTATGGAGAGAGACTTTCCGAATATTTTAGCTAAACGCACTATGAAATATAGTGGCCCCGGAAATGATAACTTCTTTGACTTCATCAGCAATAAAAGTGATAAGAAATGAAAATCATATCTATAGATAAGTTACTAAAAACATTCCTAATTATTATTACTTTAAATCAAGTTTCATTTGCTCAAATCATACCAAGCAAAAAACTATTTACCGAACCAACATACGAAATGGCTAAGCTGTCACCTAATGGTAAGTATTTAACAATAAAAGAAAAATGCAAAAAAAGTCAGTGCCTTATTTTGGTTGACCTGATAACTCTTGAAAAAAATAATCTAGGTATTTTCTCTAAAAACACATATTTAGAAGAATATTATTGGCTTAATGATTCACAATTATATTTAATCGTTGGTAGTAAAATTGAGAACAAAAACAGTGAGTTTATTTACGATGTTGATTTCAGTTTTAATGACAATGAAAGCAATGCTTATAAAAGAATTAGAAAGATAGGAACGTTAGTTAGTACATTACCAAACGATAGTTCACATTTACTTTATCACGCACAAGGAACAAAAACATCAACTAAAAACTTACTATATAAAGTGTTAATTGACGATCTTAAAAATAATGATTTAACTAATGCTGAGTTAATTGATAAAACAAATAATAATATTTTAACTTACATCTACGACAATGTATTTGAACGATTAATAACCACAGAAGTTAATTTAACCACAAGTGAAATATTATTTAAATGGCGTGCGATGAAGTCTGATATATGGCAACCATTAATGACTCTAAAAGTAGAAGATTACCAATTTATACCTGCGGGTTTCATTTCATCAACTAAACTGGCTATTTTAACTAATAAATTTTCAGATAAAGTAGCTTTATATGAATTTGATATCCCAAGCCAAACAATGGGGAAATTATTGTTTGAACATGATAAATACGACTTAACTGATGCTGAGTTTGATAATAATGGTCAGTTAATATCCGTTCATTATTATCAACATGGTAGGTATATAAAGAAATACTTTAATGAAAGTAACAGTTTGTTTAAACAACAACTGTCAAAAAGTCTAGAAGGCAGAAGCGTTTTTATAATTGATTCTAGCAAAACACAAAAGCAACTATTGTTATTTTCGGTTTCTTCAGATTCACCAGGCGAGTATCTATTATATAGTGCCGATGAAAAAGTAATTAAAAAGCTTTATTCTACTTACCCTGATCTAGATGAATATAGCTTTGCTAAAACAGAATACTTAACAATTACTAGTTTTGATAATGTTGAGTTAGAAGCATTCTTAACTAAACCTGTTTTAAATGGCCATAATACCCTGCTAGTTATGCCTCATGGAGGGCCGATTGGTATTCAAGAAACTAGCTACTTCAATCCTACTATTCAATTTTTAGTCAACAGAGGTTTCTCAATATTACAAGTTAATTTCAGAGGTTCCTCAGGGTTTGGGCGAAAATTTTTAGAAAAGGGAGTGGGACAATTCGGAAAAATTATTGAGGAAGATATAAGTGCAGCCGTATCAGCAGTTACTAAAAAACATAGCTATAGCCATGTATGCTCTATAGGTAGCAGCTATGGTGGTTACTCTGCTGCAATGTTAGCCATTAAACACCCTAAAATTTATGAATGCGTTATTGCATCATACGGTGTATATGACCTACCTTTGTTATTTAATACTAGTAATTATCGGTCAGGTACTGCATATCAAGATGAAATAGCCAAAGTTGTCGGAGAGTTTGATGATAGTCATATTTTATCATCTCCCGTTTATTTAGCCGAAAATTTAACAGCACCAATATTATTAATAGCAGGAAAAAAAGATGAAATATCAGGGTTTGAACAAAGTAACAGATTCAAATACGTGCTCAAAAAGCATGAAAAAGATATTGAAACCATTTTTTACAACGATATAGGTCATGGTCATACCTCCTGGTGGGGTGAACGTCATGAATCAGCATCCATAGTAGACTTTATCTATCAAAAACTTTCGTTAGAACATACAGATGCAAGCAACCTTTCAGAAAAAGATAAACAAGCGATCGCGGATGATTATATGCTGATTGCTGATGCATTTAACTTTTCATATAAAATTAATGAAAACCAAATTAAAGCTTTCGACTATTACAAAGTTTCAGCAACATACCAAGATAAAAGAGCACTCTTTAATATAGGCAGTTATTATCACACCGGCGAAATTGTTAATTTTAATTTCAAAGAAGCACTCAACCATTACCAACGTAGTGCACTTTTAAACTATGAAGGTGCCCATAGAAGATTAGGTAGGCTTTATATGGAGGGAGGACTAGTAAAGCAAGACTTTGATAAAGCTTATAAACACTTATCTAAAGCTTTCGAGCTTGAAAACTCAGCATTAAATTACTTAAGATTAGGCAGGTTCTACTGTGTGGCTAGTAAAGAGTTAAGAAACATTGAAAAATGTTTAGAACACTTCTCACTGAAAAAACTTAATAATTACCCTAATCAGAATACAGATCAGCCCTATAAAGTACGCAAAAATGAATTAGCTAAAGCTCTATTAGATAATAACTTACCCAAAACTGATTTTATAAAGCTACAAAGTCTCATAGTCAATTCTTTTAAGCTAACTCATATTGATGTTGAATTAGAAGTTGAACGATCTGGTAGTTTTAAACATAAAGCTAAAGAAAATTATAATGGTTTAAGTAGTTATGAACAAATTAGTGATAGTGGATACGTCTATAATATACCAGATAAAAATATTTCTTTTGGATTGTATTTTAATACTGATTTAGAAGGCTTTGATAGTAAAAGAGATAAAACTGCAGTATTGGCTAGATGGACGAAAGTAGGAAACAATGGCGAGAAGCAAGTTACTGATAATCACTTTTTATGGGGAAATACCTATGCAGAATGGTCAACAATACAACATTTAAATAATCAAACATCTAGTTATACTTATATTTTGGATGTGTATGATCTCAATAAAAACAAACTATACAATCGAACGTTTTATATAAATAAACCTACAGGTTAAAATACATTTGTATATTAGACCAAAAATTTTGCACCACTTGTTGATCTTGTGGGTTAAGCTCTGACTTACTTTGCTTTAGCTTATCGGAAACCAGTTCAACTAATGTCTCAGAAATAATTTGCTGCTCATCACCAAACTCCGTCGCCGATAATGATATAAAGCCACGTAAATAACCGCTAGCAAATAGAGTATCGCTATCAACATCATGGTCGAATAGCTCATCTAAGTATTGATATAAATCGGCAACGGTATTCAACGTGGTTGTACTTTCTGGAAGCATGCTGTTCTCTTTTTATGAAATATTTTAAATAATAAATTTTCTATGGTACTCAAGTGTTATTCTGGACTCGCTACAGGGTATAAAACTTGATCTTTATAGCCTGTCACTACAGGCATAAAACCTGATAATTGCTGATCTAACTCCGCATCGCCGGTATCGCTAATTAAAGGGCGGCTTGCTAACGCGGTTAATTTGGCTTTAGTGGCAATAATACTAATATTGTCTTTTGAGCCAGGCTGCGAAAGAATATATCGAATAACACGTGGGCTAAGTTGCTGATTACCACGACCAAAGATATGCCCTTGACCGCCAATTAATGTTATCACTAAATGCACTATGCGCTTAGTCTGTTTAGCACCACAAATTTGTTGCCATAATAATTGCTCACTAACGTCATTAGCAACCAATGCTTCCTCTTGAACCAAGTCTACGCCAAGCAAGGTATTTTCTAAGGCCAACTCTGCCATTAAAAAGGCGGTCGTCGAGCCTGAGCCAACAATAAACAAATGCTCATCATGTTCACGCATTTTATCAATAATATCTTCAGCGATATCTTGTAACACTAATTCATCAGACTCTTTTCCGCCTGATTTTACTGCTTGTACATACCTAAGCTCACTGGGGATCTGCATTTCACCATAACGTTTCGCTTTAACCACACCTTGGCGAAACAATGATTCATCAATATCCATGACATCACCTTCGGTTAAAGTGACCAGCTGCTTAGTGACCATTTTCTCGACAACGCGACCAGCGGCAGTTGGTGTGATGGCGTATACGCCAGAATGTATTTTACATCCTGCAGGAATACCTAATACTGGTGTTGGAGTACTAGCATGCCTTTCAGCGTAGCATTCAGCCGCATGGGCAATGTTGCGAGCCGTGCCATCACCGCCAGCAAATAATAGAATATCAACACCTTGATTGAGTAAAGCCGTTACAGCCTGCTCGGTATCGGTTGATTGACTTGGCTGATTTTGCGCTTGATAACTAACACAGAGATTAAAGCCAAGCGAACGTGCACACGCCTCCCCCATTTCACCATCAACAGTATAAATACAGATCTTATCTTTGTAAGGAAGTAATATCTTTAAGGCGGTTTGTGCTCGCGTATTCGCCTTGGGCTCTGCGCCTAATGCCAAGGCATGCATGGCCATATCATCACTGCCTTTTAAAGCAACACTACCACCAATGCCTGCAATGGGATTAATAATCAAACCAAGTTTAAACATGCGACTCTTCTATTTCAGATAAATTATCACAGTTAAATTGCTCAAGCGTTAACGGTAAAGATGTTTGATAAAATTGCGCCAATGCTTCAATCAATTGCTTGGCTCGATTCGGAAAGCCTTGTTTTAAGAAAACTTGTACCTGCTGATATACCTTCTCTTTAAAGCCCGCCGTATCAGCTTGAAAACCATTTAAATTATCAGAAGATACATGGAATTTTTTCTGTGCGGCGACATTAAATGCCCACTCGATTGCTTGCGGAATAATTTCAACCTGTTCAAAAGATTTTTGTTGCTGCTCATCCCTACCATCGGGAACATACCAGTAACCAAAATCTTCAAGTAATCGTCTCGCTTCACCCGCATGACACCAGTGAGATATTTCATGTAGAGCACTGGAGTAATAACCATGAGCAAAAATGATTTGATGAAAAGCACAGTTTTCATTGGCCGGTAAGTATATAGGCTCATCTGCCCCTTTCACTAAACGGGTATTAAACTGTTTAGTGAAGGTATCATTAAAAATAGTGATCAAATCTTGAATGTTATGCTGCATACAACCAAAAAAACTAGGCATTAAAAATTTTCGTTATTGTAACGAAAAAAGGTGCCTGTTTCACCATTACTGATGAGGAAACAGGCACCTTTTTAACTTTATACTACATAACCTGAGCTCGGCTTAATACATTTTTCTCTAGCAACTACTTTTACTAAGTTATTAAGTGCTATCCCTGCACTTAACCGCTACGCGGCTAGCTAAAGCTATTCAAAAGTTATCCATTAACTTTTGTCTGCGTTAAATTGTCTTGCAATAGACTCGCTATTGACGCGAAATTTGCTTTGAATTAAGTAAAACTATCAAGCTATAAATTTATTGCAAATAATTTTCACACTATTTCAATAAGTTAAATATCTCTTAAACCGAGTTCAGGTTACTTATGATGTTAATTAAGAAACTTAGACGTCATCTTCAATATTTTCTTTACCTTGAGTACGTTCAATACTGTCAAGTTTATGGTGAATAGCTGATTTAATCATCATATAGCCACTTATTGGCGCAGTAAGTAATAAAAACAAAGAAATAAGGATCTCTTTAATACTCAGCCCCGCTTGCGTGCTACTAAACAGTACCATGGCAGCGGTAAGCAAAGCTGCCATACCTAAGGTGGTCGCTTTAGTCGGGCCATGCAAGCGCATAAAAAAATCGGGCATTTTCACCAAGCCAATAGAGCCAACAAGGATAAAAAAACCACCAATTAATAATAATATTGAAATAATCCATTCAGTCATAATCTTGCCCTCCTATTCGATAATATCGCCACGTAATAGGTATTTGCATACCGCTACGGTGCTAACAAAGCCAAGCATAGCGATTAACAACGCTGCTTCAAAATACAAGGTAGTGCCTAAACTCATACCATACAAAATAATCAAAGCGATACTGTTGATATACATGGTATCAAGCGCCAATATCCTATCAGGTGTAGACGGGCCAATTAATAAGCGCCATACATTTAAAAGTAACGACACGCCTATCATGGCAAAAACAATTAATATTACCGTTGCTAGCATTGAAATATCTCCTTTAAAGGTGCTTCATAACGTGTCTTAATGGTCTCAATTAAGGCGTCTTCATCCTCAAGATTAAGGACATGTATGAGCAAAAAACGCTTTTTAGGCTCTTCCCCTTCAGCCAAGGACTCTTCCCATGGATAAACTTCAGCACTTACGGTTCCCGGCGTTAACGACACAGTACTTGCCAAAATAGTAATTGGCATATTTTCGGTTAAATCTAGTGGTACTTTAACAAAACCTGGAGTGAGCTTTTTAGTTGGTCCTAAAATTAATATGGCCACCTGAATATTGGCGGTAATAATGTCATATAACACCAATAAAAGCTGCTTAACTGCCAAGCCCGGCTTTACAATGAGCGGCTGTTTTTCTCTAAATGGATTTGTCACTAAAGGAATAGCGACTGCTAAAATTAACGCCAATAAAATATGTCCCGCTGATAAACTATTATTTAAGAATAGCCAAACCGCGAAAAGCAACAGGCTTAAAACAGGCGCAGGTAACCACTTAAATTTTGCTTCTAAGCGCATTATTTTCCTCCCATAAGAATAAGGTTAATATTATTGCTGACATCATGTAACTGAGTCGCAGCCCCAAGTGCATATTCACTTAAAGGCCCGGCAAATATACTCAACAATGGCGCACATGCTGTTAGCATAACTAATGCGGCTAATTGTGCAGGGTGAACTCGTGTTTGCTCAGCATTATCTATCGCTTCGCCTTCTTGATGCCAAAATACCGTACTTCCGGCTTTGGCAACACTCACTAATATCGCGAGACTTGCTAAAATATAGAGTGGCCAAAAGACCATGGTATATTCTAAGTTTATCGTCGCTTCAAGTAACCAAATCTTGGCAATAAAACCCGACAGTGGTGGCATGCCTATTACAGCGATACTCGCAATTAAAAAGCAAACACCTAAAAGCCTTGGTTGTAACATAGGTGATCCGACGCTGATGCGATCAGCTGCCTTACCTCGTTGAGCACCAATAAGCCCTGCTAAAAGAAATAGAGCGGCAGTAACCAAGGTTGAGTGCACTAAATAATATATTGCAGCAGCACTCGCCTCGACAGTTTGCACTGCTACTAACGCCACTAAGGTACCAACAGAAACAATCACTAAATTGGCGGTCAGTTTTCTTAAATCTTTACTCGCTAAAACACCAATAGCACCCATAGCAATAGTCGCTATTGCTAACCACCATAACCAGTTTTGTGCGATATGACTTAGCTCGCCAGCTTGCTCGCCAAAAATTAAGGTATAAACGCGCATCATTGAATACACGCCTACTTTAGTCATAATGGCAAAAAGAGCCACAACAGCAGGGACAGCACTGGCATACGTATTTGGCAGCCATAAATGCAAAGGTAATAAAGCCCCTTTTAGTGCAAAAACCACCAGTAATAACATGCCGCCAATTTTTGCCAAGTAAACATCATCACCTTGCAATAGCGCAACTTTTTGCGCCATGTCAGCCATATTCAGCGTACCTAACACACCGTATAAAATCCCTAAAGCAATTAAGAAAATCGCTGAGCCAACTAGGTTCATGATCACATAATGCAGCGCTGCACGGGTATTTTTCTTATCGCCGCCATGCATAAGTAAAGAATATGAAGCGATTAATAATACTTCGAAAAAGACAAATAAATTAAAAGCATCACCTGTTAAAAAAGCGCCATTAACTCCCAACACTAAAAAGTGAATAAGCGGATGGAAAAAGCTGCCTTTTTCATCATCACCGGAACTGGCGTATAATGCACACATAACGCCAAGAAAGGTCGTTAAGCAAACCAATAAAGTTGATAAGGGATCCGCTACTAGGCTGATACCAAAAGGCGCACTCCAATCTCCAATGGCATAAACTTGCGTGCCACTGGCTTGCACTTTTAACAATAAAGCTAGTGAAGCTAAAAAAGTAAAAATACTCAGTAATACTGAAGTGACTCTTCTTTGAGTTTTAGTTTTACCAAAGAGAGACGTTAATAAAATAACACCCGCAAACATAGGTAATAAAACCGGGAAAAAGGCTAAATGTTGCATCATGGGGTCACCTGCTTATCTTGACTATCAGTTTTGCTATCATTAGCCTCTACAGGTTGACCATCAACATGATCATTACCTAAGTCAACACGAGCTCTAATGGCTAAAATAACCACAAACGCCGTCATGGCAAAACCAATTACAATAGCGGTAAGTACTAGCGCTTGCGGTAAAGGATCGGCATAGTCAGTACTAAAGCCAAGTACTGCAGCTTTATTAAGGCTTAAACGTCCGGCAGAAAATAGAAATAAATTAACCGCGTACGAAAACATAGTGAGCCCAAGAACGACAGGAAATGTTCTTGCTCTTAGGATTAAAAACACGCCACACGCGACTAAGACCCCAACACAGGATGCATAAAGTAATTCCATTAACTATTCACCTCTTTTTTAGACTCATCAGCCGTTAATTGGCCAAGACTTGCCAAAATCATTAACGTTGAGCCAACAACCGTTATATAAACACCCACATCAAACACTAAGGCACTGGCAAGTTCAATCTCGCCAATAAGAGGGATATAAAAATATTCAAACCAAGTTGTCATGAAAGGTCTACCAAAGAACCAACTACCAACACCGGTAAATAACGCGATAGCCACACCAGCAGCAATAATCTTGCGATAATTTATCGTGATCCGCTCAGCAATCCAATGTGAACCATGCGCTATATATTGCAAAATAAAGGCAACCGCGGTCACTAAACCAGCGATAAATCCGCCACCAGGTAAGTTATGTCCACGTAAGAAAATATAAAATGAAACCAATAACGCTAACGGCAATAGTGATTGAGAAATACTCGCTAACAACATAGGGTAGCGCTCTTTCGCCCAAGGCCGCCCTTCACTATCACGACTAGGAATTAATAGCGGTAAATTAGCTAATAATTTATAAATACCTAATGCTGCAATACCCAGCACACAAATCTCACCTAAAGTATCAAAGCCGCGAAAATCCACCAAAATGACATTAACCACATTGGTACCACCACCGCCTGTTTTTGCGTTAGCTAAGAAAAAATCAGAAATAGAATCAAGTGGTCGTGTCACTAAAGCATAACAAATACTCGCGACTACAATACCTAAACCCGTTGATATACCAATATCTCGCAATACTCGCATAGAGCTCGACTCTCTTGGTGAGCGCTGCGGTAAAAAGAATAACGCTAACATAAGTAAAATGACCGTAACTACTTCTACTGTCAGCTGTGTTAAGGCTAAATCTGGTGCTGAGAAGCGGGTAAAAGCAATGGACACCATCAAACCAACAACAGATAACATCAACAATGAAATAACACGTGAGTGATACCAGATAACCGTGCTTAACGCACCTATCATTAATAGTGCTGCTCCCATAGCATTATGCACATCAATAGGTGTTAGCTCTTTATCACCGCCTAAATGGCTCATTTCAAATAATGGCCAAGCAGCAAAAAATAACACGATGACAAGCATTAGCATTACATAGCGCTGTAAAGAACCATTTTCTATTGCGTTTATTTTATCTTGAGACCACTTAGTTACTGCAGAGAGTATTTCATCGAAAGCTTCTTTAGCATTTAAAGACGGTAATGAAGCTTGAAATTGAAATAAGTGATGACGCTGAGTATAAAGTAATAACCCACCACCTACTGCAATAGCACTCATCAATAATGGTAAATTAAAGCCATGCCATAGCGCCACTTTAAATTCAGGAACGAAGCCCCCTAATACCGCCATAGATGCAGCACTTAAAATATCATTAACGATAAAGTTTGGAATAATCCCCACCATCAAACATAAAGCAACCAGTACTTCAATCGGCACCCGCATGTAACGCGGTGCCTCACTTGGCTGCTTGGGTAAATTAACTGGCTTACCATTAAAAAATACGTCATGAATAAAGCGCGCCGAATAAGCAACAGCAAATGCTCCTGCAATTGTGGCAAGAATAGGGATAAGCCAAGACATTGAACCAAGTAGTTGTTGGTGCAAGGTTTCGGCAAAAAACATTTCTTTAGATAAGAAACCATTAAGTAATGGCACACCCGCCATCGCCGCGGCCGCCACCATCGCCAAGGTGGCGGTATAAGGCATAAAGCGCCACATACCGTTGAGTTTACGCATATCACGAGTACCGGTTTCATGGTCAATAATACCGGTTGCCATAAATAACGAGGCTTTAAACGTTGCATGGTTAATTATATGAAAGATAGCCGCCACTGCCGCAAGCTTGGTATCTAAGCCAAATAATAAAGTAATTAAACCTAAATGACTGATGGTTGAATACGCTAATAAACCTTTTAAATCATGCTTAAATAACGCTACATAAGCGCCAAAAAGCAAGGTTGCTAAGCCAGTAAAGCTGACAATAAGGAACCAAATATCTGTCCCCGCTAACGCAGGATAAAAACGTGCTAGCAAAAAGACACCAGCCTTCACCATAGTTGCAGAGTGTAAATAAGCACTTACCGGCGTAGGAGCCGCCATGGCATGAGGTAGCCAAAAATGAAATGGAAATTGTGCTGACTTAGTAAAAGCACCCAGTAATATCAATATCAAGGTCACTTCATACCAAGCATGAGCATGAATAATATCTCGACTTGCTAAAATTACATCTAAATTATAACTACCAACAATATTTCCTAATAACAGCAAGCCTGCTAATAAAGCCAGACCACCAGCGCCCGTTATCGCTAACGCCATTTGTGCGCCTTGACGGGCTTCTGATTTATGCCACCAATAACTAATAAGTAAAAATGAACTTATGCTAGTTAGCTCCCAAAAGAACCACAGCTGAATAATATTATTAGACATTACAATACCAAGCATTGCCGTCATAAATAACATCAAATAAGCATAGAGCTTAGGCATGGAGTCTTTACTACTGAGATAGTATCTAGCGTAAAAAATAACTAAAATACCTATCACCAATATCATAAAAACAAACAATAACGCTAAGCCATCTAAGCGAAACGCTATATCGATACCCAGCAAAGGGATCCACGAAACAGTATCTCGAATAACTTCACCTGCAAGTACCGCAGGTGCTAAGTTAATGGTCATGATTAAAGCAACAAAAGGCATCAACAAAGTCAATCCTGTCGATTGATTTCGTGTTAATTTACCTGTCATTGAAGAAATTATACTGCCTAGTAAGGATATCAAGGGTATCCAAAGCAAAGTCATAGAGAAACCTTTTTAATTTTTCTAATTAGAAGTCATGATAACTATAGAGATGGTCATAATATGTCAAACCACCTAGTACTGGCAAACATTATCACTGTGAAAATTTGTAACGATTTTATCACGATATAAGACAATGTTTTTATCTAAACTCTAAAAATAATTCGGTTAAAATTATTATTTACGTTAAAAATTCAAATAAAATGGGAAATTAACTGGTTTATTTACCCGCATTAAGTGTAGTATTTATCTCAGTAAAGTATTAAGGAATTAATGAGATAAATATGAAGAAGTTAGACAGTATCGATTTACGTATATTAACTATTTTATATAACGATGCAGATATCACCAATAAAGAATTAGCCGCCAAAATAGGCATTGCGCCATCAACTTGTTTAGAACGAGTAAAACGTTTAAAACAAAATGGTGTCATCAAAGGTGCTTATATTGATGTTAATTTAAATACCATTGGAGGTAATATTGAAGCGATTGCCGCTATACGACTTCAACCTTATTCAGAGCAAATCGTGAATAAGTTCCGTGATGACTTATTACAATATCCTGAAATTTTAAACCTATACCATATGGGCGGAAGCTATGATTACTACATCCATATGTCGGTACAAGACAGCGAACATTTACGCCAGTTTGTCTTTAAAAACATTACCTCTCGCGATGAAGTAACCACAGTTGAAACATCACTTGTATTTGAACACAGTCGCAGCGGCGTACTACCAAACTTTCAATCAGACGATTAATTCAAATATTAACTAACCTGAACTCGGTTTAAGAAACATTTATTAAGCTGAACTTAGATTCACTAACAAAAAGCCACATAAAGAAAAATCTTTATGTGGCTTTTTAGTATTAATGTCAGCGTGAGTGACTAGCTTTTTAAGTCATCAAAGAACTTTTTCACACCATCGAAGAAGCCTGTTTCTTTAGGGCTATGCTTCTTACTGCTTTTACCCATTTTTTCTTCTAATTGACGTAATAAGTCAGCTTGATCACCTGATAAGTTAACTGGTGTTTCAAGTACCACTTTACACATTAAATCACCAGTAGAAGAGCTACGAACTGATTTAACACCTTTACCACGTAAACGGAACATTTTCCCGGTTTGTGTTTCTTTAGGTACTTTAAGTTTTACTTTGCCGCCTAAAGTAGGCACTTCAATTTCGCCACCTAATGCTGCAGTTACGAAGCTAATAGGTACTTCGCAGTACAAGTGGTTTTCATCACGAACAAAGATATCATGATCACGTACATTCACTTGTACGTATAAATCACCTGCAGGGGCGCCATGCTCTCCCGCTTCACCTTCACCTGATAATCGGATTCTATCACCCGTATCAACACCCGCTGGAATCTTAACAGACAAGGTTTTAGTTTTCTCAACTCGTCCTTGACCGCGACATGAAGTACAAGGGTCAGAAATAACCTTACCTTTACCGCTACAGGTTGGACACGTTTGTTGTACCGCAAATAAGCCTTGGCGCATCTGTACTTGGCCATGGCCATGACATGTACTACATGTTTTAGCTGAAGTGCCTTTTTTAGCACCTGAGCCGTCACATGGATCACAACTCACATAAGTAGGAACTTTTATTTCTAGGTTTTTACCTTTAACTGCATCTTCAAGGTTAAGCTCAACATTGTAACGAAGATCAGAGCCTCGTTGCTGACGTTGACGGCCACGACCACCGCCGCCACCACCAAAGATATCACCGAAGATATCGCCGAAATCTTGACCAAAACCACCGCCGCCGAAGCCACCGCCGCCACCACCGTGACCACCTTGTTCAAAGGCAGCATGACCATATTGATCATAAGCAGCGCGTTTTTGGTCGTCTTTTAAGACCTCATACGCTTCTTTAATTTCTTTAAAAGTTTCTTCTTTTGCTTTATCACCTTGAGTACGATCAGGATGAAACTTCATCGCTAACTTTTTATAGGCTTTTTTAATTTCTTTGTCTTCAGCGCTTTTAGAAACACCAAGAACTTCATAATAATCACGTTTTGACATAAATCTATTTCTTTACTTCAAGTTGAATGATACTGATTTTCTTAATTTCTGACTCAAAATCACTTAAGAAATCATGAAAATCAGAACCAAAATTTAAATACTTTTTTCAAATAGGCTACACACAAAAAGCGCCGATTAACGACGCTTTAAATCTATTCATATTGTAGGCGGGAACTTGTTCGCGCAGACTTAACTACCAAGCGCGATTAAAATCCCGCCTACAGACAAAAATTACTTATCGTCTTTAACCTCTTCAAACTCTGCATCTACAACGTCGTCTGCAGGAGCTGCGTCAGCTTCAGGAGCTGCACCTTCTGGCGCGCCTTGAGCTTGTGCTTTCGCTTGAGCAATTTCCATTAACTTAGCAGATGCTTCCATTAGCGCTTGAGTTTTAGCATCAATCGCTTCTTTATCATCACCTTTAATGGCTTCTTCAAGCTCAGTTAATGCCGCTTCAATTTTCTCTTTATCTTCCGCTGGTAGCTCATCGCCTGCTTCTTCAACTTGCTTGCGAGTAGCATGAACCATACCGTCACCTTGGTTACGGGCAGAAACTAATTCTTCAAACTTAGCATCAGCATCAGCATTCGCTTCAGCATCATTTACCATTTGCTCTACTTCTTCATCAGATAAACCTGAAGAGGCTTTAATAGTAATTTTTTGCTCTTTACCAGTATTCTTATCTTTAGCCGTAACATGCAAGATACCATCGGCATCAATATCGAAAGTTACTTCGATTTGCGGTGTACCACGTGGTGCTGGATCAATACCTTCAAGGTTAAATTGACCAAGTGATTTGTTAGCACTTGCTTGCTTACGCTCACCTTGTACAACATGTACAGTAACTGCAGCTTGGTTGTCATCAGCTGTAGAGAAAGTTTGCGACTGTTTAGTTGGGATAGTCGTGTTTTTGTCGATAACTTTAGTCATCACACCACCCATAGTCTCAATACCTAATGATAATGGCGTTACATCTAAAAGAAGTACGTCAGTTACATCACCAGAAAGAACACCTGCTTGTACCGCAGCACCTGAAGCTACCGCTTCATCAGGGTTAACATCTTTACGTGGCTCTTTACCGAAGAAATCAGTAACAGCAGTTTGTACTAGTGGCATACGAGTTTGACCACCAACTAAGATAACATCATCGATGTCACTTACTGATAAGTCAGCATCTTTAAGTGCTACTTTAAGTGGCTCTAATGTAGCCTTAACCATATCTTCAACTAAAGACTCAAGCTTAGCGCGAGTAACTTTAATGTTCATATGCTTAGGACCAGAAGCATCAGCAGTGATGTAAGGTAAGTTAACATCAGTTTGTTGTGCAGAAGAAAGCTCACATTTCGCTTTTTCAGCCGCTTCTTTTAAACGTTGCATTGCTAACGGGTCAGACGTTAAGTCCATACCTGCATCTTTCTTGAATTCAGCTACAAGATAGTTAATTAAACGGTTATCGAAATCTTCACCACCTAAGTGAGTATCACCGTTAGTCGCTAATACTTCAAAAGTATGCTCGCCATCCATTTCATCAATTTCGATGATTGAGATATCGAAAGTACCACCACCTAAATCGTAAACCGCAACAACTTTATCACCTTTCGCTTTATCCATGCCGTAAGCAAGGGCAGCAGCAGTAGGCTCGTTAATGATACGTTTAACATCAAGACCAGCAATACGACCAGCATCTTTAGTTGCTTGACGTTGTGAATCATTGAAGTAAGCAGGAACAGTAATTACTGCTTCAGTAACAGTTTCACCTAAGAAGTCTTCAGCAGTCTTCTTCATTTTTTTCAATACTTCAGCAGATACTTGTGGTGGTGCGATTTTATCGCCCTTTACTTTAACCCAAGCATCACCGTTATCGGCTTTAACGATACCGAAAGGCATGATTTCAATATCGCGTTGTGTTTCTTTATCTTCAAAACGACGACCAATTAAACGCTTAATAGCGAATAAGGTGTTTTCAGGGTTAGTCACTGATTGACGTTTTGCTGGTTGGCCAACTAAAGTTTCACCTTCAGCTGTGTAGCCTATGATTGAAGGCGTAGTACGATCGCCTTCTGCATTTTCTATTACACGTACACTGTCGCCGTCTAAAACAGCTACACATGAGTTAGTTGTTCCTAGGTCAATACCGATTATTTTGCCCATGATGGGAGCTCCTATTCATTATTATTACCAAACCAAATGCTCTCAGGTTTAAGTAAATGTTAAATCTAATTTGATGTTGAAATAGTAAGTGGGGTCAGCAAATTGCTTTTCAACTATTGATAAGAAAAAAATGTAAAAAAACTTGTTCTTTTAGCTTTTAAAGCCAAAAAAACAAAAAATCCGCTAAATTTCTTTAACGGATTTTCATTGTTCGATTGCTTCAATGCTATCAAGGAGAATATTTTCTCAAATAAACTCGCTTATAAAAATTATGCTTGAGTATCTACTGCAGGAGCAGCTTTAGAAACCATTACCATGGCTGGACGAATTAAACGACCATTTAGCTCATACCCTTTTTGCATAACAGCAATAACCGTATTAGGTGCAACATCAGGTACTTCTTGCATAGACATCGCCTGATGGAAATCAGGGTTAAATGGTTGATCTTGTGGATCAACAGCTTTAACACCAAACTTCTCTAATGAAGAAATTAACCCTTGAAGTGTTAATTCAACACCTTCGGTAACAGCTTTTTGACTTTCATCTTCTTTATCAATGCTTTGCAATGCACGTTCAAGATTATCAACGGTAGTTAACATTTCGCCAGCAAATTTTTCTAACGCAAATTTACGTGCCTTTTCTACATCTTGAGCTGCACGACGACGAATATTGTCTACTTCAGCTTTTGCGCGAATAACAGAGTCTTTTTGATCGCCAACAGTCGCTTGTGCTGTAGCTAGTGCTAATTCAAGCTCATTAATACGCTCTTGGTCTTCATTGAGAACTTCATGAGCATTATCATGTTGCTCTTCTACTTGCTCTTCAGCTTGTTGAACAATCTCATCTGCTAATTGCTCTGGTGACAATTTTTCGGCTGCTGTGTCTTTTGGCTGGTTTGACTCTGTCGTCATGAAAAACTCCAATAAATCTGGGTATCGATTAAACTAAAAATAATATTGTTGCTATTAATGGGGTCTTACTTGAATGATTCAAGCCCTTATCCCAATAAAATAAATATTTTATCAAATACAATCTTTACAAGCTACGCAAATAGGGGGAAACTTCCTTCAATTAGATCTAAATGACGAAATAATTGTTATGGCTAAACACTATAAAACAATTGGACTTATCGGCAAGCCCAACCACCAAGGTGCAAGTGCAACCATTACCGCACTTCATCAATACCTAACTGATAATAAATATCAAATACTCGTTGAGAATTCAGTTGCTAGCTCATTAAAAGTAGACAAGATTAACATTTGTTCTCTCACTGAAATAGGTGAGCAAGCAGACCTCGCCATTGTTGTTGGTGGTGACGGCTATATGCTTGGCGCAGCAAGAGTTTTAGCTTGTTTTGATATAGGCGTAATCGGTGTTAACCGTGGTAACCTCGGTTTCTTAACGGATCTTTCACCTGATGACATTATTACACCATTAACAAAAATATTAGCTGGTGAGTCTCATTCAGAGCAACGTTTCATTATTGAGGCAGAAGTTTACCGTCATGGTAAATTGAAAAGCTCTAACAGTGCAGTAAATGAAGCAGTTCTTCATGCGGGCAAAGTAGCGAGCATGATTGAGTTTGAAGTATACATAGACAATAGTTTTATGTTTAGTCAGCGTTCTGACGGCTTAATAATTTCAACACCTACCGGCTCCACAGCCTATTCTATGTCAGCAGGTGGCCCCATTTTAACGCCTAACTTGAATGCCTTATCCTTAGTGCCTATGTTTCCGCATACACTGACGAGTAGACCAATTGTTGTTGATGGTGATAGCGAAATCAAACTGATTTTAGCTAATGAAAACCAAGAAAGTTTACAAGTAAGTTGTGATGGTCACGTTATCTTGGCGGTAATGCCAGGTGATGAAGTTATTATTAAGAAGAGCGAAAACACCATACGACTTGTGCACCCTACTGATCATAATTACTTTAATGTACTACGCAGTAAACTGAGTTGGGGTAATAAACTTTATTAATCGCATTAACGTTTTCACATTATCAAAATGCCTCAAGCCCTAACCCATCAGCGATAGGGAAAACCTTACTAAGTATTTTTATAAATTACTTGCATAAAAAACAATTACTGTATAAATTAACAGCTAAGTATTTATACAGTAATTGAGCTTAGGCATTATGCTTTTACAACTAAACATTCAAAACTTCGCCATTGTTAAATCTCTCGATATTGATTGGCAGTCAGGTATGACAACTATCACGGGTGAAACAGGCGCTGGAAAATCAATCGCAATAGATGCCTTAGGCTTATGTTTAGGTGATAGAGCGACCTCAAATGCTGTTAGACCCAATTGCAAAAAAGCTGAACTTGCCGCTACATTTGACACAAAAAACAATCACAATGCGCAACAGTGGCTGTCTCAACACGATTTAGCGTTAGAGCAAGATAGCGAGTGTATTTTACGCCGAGTAATTTCAAGTGAAGGCCGTTCTAAGGCTTATATAAACGGCAGCCAAGTGCCACTGGTACAACTTAAAGAAATAGGTCAGTTATTAATTAACATTCATGGTCAACACGATCATCAACTTATTGTTAAGTCGAGTGAGCAATGTAAGTTACTTGACGAATACGCAGATCATTCTCCGCTTATTGATGCAGTAAAACATTACGCCAAACAATGGCACAAGCTCAATAAAGAGCTAACACAACTACAAGAAAACAAATTGCAGCGAGATGCACAACAACAGCTAATTCAATATCAAGTTAATGAGCTTGATGAGTTTGATCCTCAACAAGGTGAATTTGCAACCTTAGAAAGTGACTATAAACGACACGCAAATGCTCAAGATCTACTCGATACTACGCTACAGTCTTTGCAAACACTCTCTGAAAATGAAAACTTTAACGTACTCGACTCGTTAAGGCAGTGTAGCGAAAATGTTTCTAATTTAGCTGCTATCGATAAAGAGCTTAGTAACATTGCTGAAACCCTTAATAACAGTGTTATTCAGCTTGAAGACGCTAGCTCTGATTTAACACATTATTATCAACAGCTTGAACTTGACCCACAAGCTTACGCCATTATTGAAGAGCGCTACTCTACCACACTACAATTGTCGAAAAAGCATGCCCTAGCGCCTGAGAAATTAGCTGATTTTCACCAATCACTTAAAAAGGAATTAGCCGACATTTGTCATGATAGCTCAAGGATAGACAGTATATTAGATGAGTTACATAACACTGAACAAAAATACTACGACGCAGCCATGGCTTTATCTGCATCAAGAAATACTGCCGCCGAGTCATTAGGGGAATTGATCAGTAAAAGTATGCACGAATTAAATATGCCAGATGGTCAGTTTTTCATTGCCATCGATACTTTAGCTAAAGAATTACATAGTAATAAGAGCCCGACATTATCAACAAATGGTATTGATAAAATCGACTTCAAGGTCAGTATCAATCCAGGGCAAGCATTAGAAGCGATGAACAAAGTGGCCTCAGGTGGAGAGCTTTCAAGAATTAGTTTAGCGATGCAAGTTATTTTGGCTGATAAGGTTGTTACGCCTACGCTAATTTTTGATGAAGTGGATGTCGGTATTAGCGGCCCTACTGCCGCTATGGTTGGCAGCAAATTACAACAGCTAGCTAAGAACACACAAGTTATCTGTGTTACACATCTTCCGCAAGTCGCCTGTAAAGGACATCAACAGCTATTTGTTAGTAAATTAACTGATGGTGAACACACAGAAACAAAAGTTACGGAACTAAGTAAGCAAAGTCGCGTCCAAGAGATAGCGCGTTTACTCGCAGGTGATAAAATATCAGAGCATAGTTTAGCTAATGCACAAGAGTTATTAGCTAGCTAATTTGGCCAACAGAGAAAATATATTAAAAATAATTTTGTATCTACCGCCTTGCTTCGTTATTATCCCTGCTCACGCTTTTTTAGCTATTTATTAAGGTAAGTAAAATTTCATGTTGTTTCGAGTTTCTATATTAACCATCGCACTATCTCTTTCTGCTTGTTCTAGTTGGGTATACCGTGTTGACATTCCACAAGGGAATTACCTTGAGCAGAAAAGTATTGATAAATTGCAAGTGGGTATGACTAAAGAGCAAGTGAAGTTTGTATTAGGTAGCCCGGTGCTAATAGATTCATTCGATAAAAGCACTTGGAACTATGTTTACCGTTTTAAGTCTGGTCGTAGTAAAGATCTAGACATGCAAAAAAACTTCAAAATAGTCTTTGAAGGAGATTTACTCGTTTCAGCTGAAGGTGATTTTGAGTTACCTGAAAACTTCAATATACCTTTCAATGCTCCGGCAGAAACCAAAGATGCCAACGCTGATGCTAATCAAAAATTTCAACAGCCAGCTATTGAATCAGAGCCTGAAAGTAAATAGCAATCTTAATTCGACTCAAAAAAAACGGCAATAATGCCGTTTTTTTATAACTAAATTTTATTGCTTAACCTCAAATCAAATTAATTATGATTCTTGCTTTGCTAAAGGATTAACTCGGCCACCGGTAGTTTTATCAGCCCGCCCTTCTAACTTTGCTTTTTCCGCTCGACGTTTTCGAACCTCTTTAGGGTCCGCAATCAATGGTCGATAAACCTCAATTCGATCCAAGTCTTCCAGTATTTGATCAAGCTTTACCGCTTTATTCCAAATACCTACTTTATTTACTGTTAAGTCAATTTCAGGAAATAAATCAATGATTCCTGACTCTAGAATGCCTTGCTCTACCGTTGTATCTTTTTTAACAGGTAATGACATTAATTTTTGTTTGTGGGCTAAGCCATAAACAACTTCTATCTGAATAGTTTCTGACGTTTCTTCAGAAAAATTAGTGCCTGAATCTATATTCATGTTAAACACTTACTCCGTACACATCCTTTGCCCTTTGGGTAAAAGCTTGCACCATATTATTAGTCAAATGGTTAAATACTCGACCAAAAGCCAAATCTAACATTTTATTAGAAAACTCATAATCGAGCTCTAAAGTCACTTTACAAGCCTCGTCTGATAAAGGTAATAAAACCCAACTACCTTGCAACTTTTTAAAAGGCCCATCAACAAGTGTTAATTGCACTTCTTTATTCGAAATTAAGGTATTCTGCGTAGTAAACCACTTTTTCAAACCACCTTTAGACACTAACAACGAAGCTGTTACCGAATCTTCAGATTGGCTAATTATTTTACTATCACTACAATCAGGTAAAAAGCTTGGATAAGCTAAAATATCATTAATTAACTCAAACATCTGTTCAACACTGTACATTACAAGGGCACTACGATTTATCGCTGGCATTTTTAGTTTTTTACCTTTAATCATTTATCGTCAATATCATAACAAACCCCAAGAAAAAGCGCATTATCCAAGAAAAGATAAATTTCTCATTTCAATGCATAGCTTTCTCCGTATAATAAGCGCGATTAAGGATGGAAAGAATAATGGCAAAGAAAAAATCAAAAAGTAAATCTAACAGCAATACCATCGCTTTAAATAAAAAAGCTAGGCACAACTATACTCTAACCGATAAATTTGAAGCAGGTATGAGTCTACAAGGTTGGGAAATTAAAAGTATCCGTACGGGTAAAGTTAATATTTCCGATTGCTATGTACACATAAAAGACAGAGAAGCTTATTTAGTTGGCGCTGAAATTCACCCATTAATATCGGCTTCTAGTCATGTTGTTTGCGATCCTGTCCGTCCAAGAAAGCTACTTTTAAATAAGAGAGAGCTCGATAAACTTGTCGGTGCAGTTGAGCGAAATGGTTTATCACTTATTGCCACTGCAATGTATTGGAAAAAGTGCTGGGTAAAATTAGAGTTTTATTTAGGTAAAGGTAAAAAAGACCACGACAAACGTTCTGATATTAAAGATAGAGAATGGAAAGTTGAGCAAGGTCGTGCGATGAAAAACAAACAACTAAGCTAAGTATTTAGTTATTTCTCTTGGTTTTAAGTAAGAAAGCGCGATATAATTACTTTGTTGCTAACGATTTATTCGCAAGTAACACACTTGGGGCTGATTCAGGATTCGACAAGATTCACGAAACCCAAGGTGCATGTCCAGGGGCGGTTGGCCTGGTAAAAAGCCGCAAAACTATAATTGCAAACGACGAAACGTTCGCACTAGCCGCTTAAGGCTAGCCATCACCTCATAGTCTCACCTATTGTCTCGAGGATTGATGGTCACCCCAAATAGGTTAGCGAGGGAAGCTTGCTTGAGGCTGAACCGCGAAATAGTATCGAGCTCACCATGACGAAGCCTGTCGATTGGCGTCTAATTGGTTAAATAAATAATCGACTAAACATGTAGTACCGAGGATGTAGGTTTTTTGGACGCGGGTTCAATTCCCGCCAGCTCCACCAAACTCATGGTTGACGTAAGTCAACAAAATCAAGCTACAGCCGTTGATTCTAATGGTTGTAGCTTTTTTGATTCTGACGTTCCGTTGGTCTCAGTTAGTCCTAATAGGGCTACAAAATGGCATGATTTTGACACGTTTTTGCCATCGTCTGAAAATAACATTGGTACTCGCGAATGTTATTCCTACCGTAAAAAAATATTTGACCGTCACCCTTATTTAGAAAGTGCATTGAAAAAGCATTATCTTCGTATTTATCAGGAGAAAAGCTTACGTGAAGCTAATTTATTCATAGGTGCTATTGATAAAGAACTTATACTTCATGACTTAAACCTTTCTGATTCAATTACTGTTATTAAAAAATTTTGCGATAACATTTCTCAAAAATGTCGATTAACAGTAGTTGAATATGGCGAATCAGAAACGGCTTATAATATTTGTCGAGGTATAGCCCATAAATACTCAATAGTTATTCCGTCTTTTGATATTGAAAAATCATATATCCCTACCCTTAATAAATTGAGTTGCCCTAACTGGTGGCTGAAGAAAGTTAACACCTTACGCGTTCGACATATAGAACAAGTAGCTAGAAAACTTAATCTAGTGAATAAGCACAATAGTTGTTATGCCAGCAACTTTGCTGTTGAAAATAGAAATGCACAGCTTAGAAATTCATTTGAGTACCTCATAGCACACCAAATCACTAATGAAGACGGCCAATCGTTCAGTTTATTAGATATATACAATAAATCAGTATCTAATCCTAGAATACGTAAAGCTGAATTAATGACACGAATACGAGGGTTTGAAGAGGTTGCAAATCAAATGGGTCATGCCGGTGAATTTTATACCCTTACCGCCCCGTCAAAAATGCATGCAACTTTATCAGCAGGTAAAAGCAATCCTAAATTTAATGGTTCAAGCCCAAAAGAAGTCAATGACTACTTCAATAATAATTGGAAACTTATCCGCTCTGCCCTGCAAAAGAAAAACATCAACCCATATGGTTTTAGAGTTGTTGAGCCACATCATGATGGAACACCTCATTGGCACCTATTGCTATTTATGCACCCTAGTGATGTTAAAGCAACACGTGCAACTTTTAAAGAATATGCGCTTCAAGAGGATGGTAATGAAAGAGGGGCTCAAAAACATAGATTCAAAGCTATTTCTATAGATCCAGCAAAAGGCAGTGCTTCAGGTTATATAGCAAAATATATTTCTAAAAACATAGATGGCTCTGATATCAGCAAAGATCTATACGGTAATGGTTCAAGGCCTGCCGCATCTAAAATAGATGCTTGGTCGGCTCTTTGGAATATTAGACAATTTCAACAAATTGGTGGCCCATCTGTAACAGTTTGGCGAGAGTTAAGAAGATTAAAGGAGTCCGAGCAGCCAGAAGTCATGCCTGCGCTTGTCGCAGCTGATTCTGGCGATTGGGCGACGTTTGTTATCGCTATGGGTGGTGCAATGCTGCCTAGAAGGAGTCGCCCTATTCATCCTTGCTATGAAAATAAGCCCCATGAAACTGTAGATACTGAAACAGGTGAAGTTATTCAAAATAATTTAACCCGGTATGGCGACATCAAACCTCCTTCAATTATTGGCATTATTTGTAAAAACATTATCAATAAAACCAGAACACGCACTTGGAAAAAGCATCCACGATCAACACCTCAAGAATGGTTAGAAAGCATCATTGGAATCCTCCCTAAATTAGAAGGAACATAGCGATGTAACACAAATAAACTTTATAAAAAGTCACCACCAATAAACAGGTAGTGACAGAAATAATTTCGACGTTAATTTGTCGAGATGTATTTTGGCGCAACATCACTAAAAACTCTGTAAGTGCTACCACCAAAATGCTGGTTTGAAGTTATTTAACTGACAATTGAGTAAAAATATTGCCGTTTTCACTATCTAGCGCAACAAGCGACGACGAGGGCGAAGCCTGAGCAACGAGGAGAAGCGCGAAGCGCCTTGGACTTGTGTAAATAACTGTACTAACCCAATACGACAACAGGAAATACTAAATATGAATATAGAAACATTTGGCTTTGTTGACCAATTTACCTTAAATACGGCCTTTGAGTTACTTAATTGTCATGTGGTTAAAAAAGGAGATGAAGAAAAAGCAAAATCAACGATTGAAGTGATTGGCTTTGTTGCAGGAGTTATTACCTTAAATGATGAAATTGAAGTAATGATTAAATTCCCTAAAGAATTAATACAACTAACAAAATCGACTTTTACCCAACAAATTACACTATTAGAAATGACTTAATGGTGTATGGCTTATTTATTTGAGCTAGCTCTTTAACAATTTGGATAACATTGTAGAAGTTAGTTGCACTGCATATTAACTTCTACTCTTATATTTCTCAATTTATCACGCTCTCGTGAGTACCTTGGTTGCTCTTCCCCATAAGAGACTCTCGTTATATCTTGTGCGGAGAATCCGGTATCAACAATTCTGTTTGCAACTGAACTTGCTAACCTCTCACCTAAAGCAATATTGTACTCTCTTGATCCTCTACTTAAGGTGTGCCCCTTTAAATTAACTTTACACTCGACTCCCTTACTTCTTGAATGTAAAAAATCAATAATATATTGCATGGATAATTTATCAATTTCAGAGCTTAGTACTGTCGTGTCATCTTTAAAGTTTAACGTTACATCGGTACAAAGCGGAGAGTATTTAGCATCACTAACTTTTATTTTTTTTATTAGTAATGAACTCCTCATTTCATCATGCTTCGATTTCAAAACACAAGCCGTAGAAATATCTACACCATGCTCCTCTACGAAATGATTTATTGGAATGTTTACGTCACTATCTAAAATCAGTACTGACGGCAAATGGAGAAAATTATGATTATTATCACCAAATATATTATTCCCTATATCTGCATAGCTAAGATAAAAATTAATAATTGATTTATAAATAACGCTATCATCAAACTTAGTTTCAGGATCTTCTTGTGCGCTTGGCTCAGGGATTTTTGAAAAATATTCTACAATTGAATTCTTTATTAAAGCATTTCTGAAGCTTAACCTTCCTTGTTGCTTAATTGAGGTGAAATCAATCCCTTCAATGATAGAATCATAAAAACTAGCATTTGTTAACACTGTGTTGTTTAAAGAGTTTCTTATAAAAACAGTTTCGTTAAAGTTTGCAGACTTTAAGTCTGTTCCGTTGAAATTTATATAAGATAAAGATGACCCTTTCCAATAACTATTATTAAGTTTAGTTTTACTTAAATCTGCTTCACCCAAAGTCAACTCTGATAGGTTGGATTTCTCTAATGCAAATATGTCTTTAATAACATTTACATTATTAGAGTCCTTTTCTTTCTTATACAAACTTTTAAAGGGGTTCAGGATACCATCAATAATACCTACACTTTCTTCCCCAATAAAAACAGGCCTTAATGGGATAGTTTGGTTTTGAAGTTGAATCAATCTATTCAACACGAAATCTCTATTTTTATCATTTATTTTAGAAAATAAATTACCTACTTGTAGATCTAAATTATCTTTTTGCTGCCCATGCAAAGCTGATGCTAACCCAAAAGCACTGATATACAAACCAATAGTCCAAACAACAAAAGTGCTCGCAGGCCGATTGTTATTGTCTGCTTTTGGAGGAATAATATGTTCTACAATAAACCTAATTCCTGATAAGTCATATACAATAAACAAAGTTTTAACAAACCAAAAAATAAGCTTTCTTCTTTTAAATGGGGACATATGTTTTCCTTAGCTATATTATTTAATTACTTACGTAATAACGCACCTTTTTTGCATATATGGTCAAAGCTAAAGATATGCTCTGTTTGGGCTTTACGACATTTACCAACTAAACGCCCTTTGAACTCATTCTTACCATTGTCAATGAATACTTTCCCACCACATATGGGACATTCAGCAGTATAAATTGAAAGTCTAACTTCTCTTAATGGGTAGCCTTCACTATCCTTTTCTTCGAGGTAGTGCATTTCAACTTGACCACTTCGTTGGGAGATTCGAAGCATCCAATTTGAGACAATAGCGATACTGTTATCCAACGTAAGATAAAACGGCTTTGCTATGTAATAAATAAAAATAAAAAGAACAACTAAGGAGAAGTACACCAAAAAGTACATTGGTGCGGGAGCTATTCGCAGGTAGTAATAAAAGCCACCAATAAAGAATATAAACATTACCGCAGGAGATAATATAAATAACCATTTTTTCCAACCATCGAATATAAATTTAGTGAATGGTTTAACCCACCATTGCGGCTCTGGCAATTCATCTACAGAATATTCAATTAGAGTTTTATCTAAACTCTTTTTGTTGTGTTGCTTTAAGTTGATGACTGCTAAAAAGTAAAATACTTTCTTTTGAATATATTTTGTTTGGATAGTTAGTTGGTAACTAGCATTATTTGATTCAAGAAACTCAACGTATTCATCTCTATTTTTTTCAATGAAATTTTCAAGTTTTTTCTTATCCCGTAGAGCATATTTTGCAGGGTATCCTGTATCTTCATGCTCATCGGTAATTTCGGTTGGCGGAAAAAAAGCAGCGCTAATCGATTTATGATCAGCACTTTTAACATGGCTTTCAGTTTTTTGGTATATACGATCTAATAGCATGACTGGTGTATCAGCTTTCCAATTAGACTTTTCAATAAACTCTTTTAACAGTGAATAGCCTTTTCTTACATCTCGAATGTCTTGTCTGTAATCTTCCATAAAGCTTATCTATTCCTTGATGTGTTCTATACCTGTTCCATGACAGGTTCTTTTTTATCAACAAGTTATAAACGATTATCTAGCCCAAAGCAAACTACATCAGACGAAGTGAGACAACCATGAATTGGGTAACAATCAAAAAATTTTCAGAGTTATGTGGTTATAGCGAAGATGCTATACGAGCAAAAATCAAAAAAGGTTAGTGGTTAATAGATAGTCACTTCAAACGAGCACCAGATGGCAGAATTTTAATAGGTATTAAAGAGGTGGAAAAATGGATAGCAAGTTAACAGGTATTACTGCTAATAACAGTAGTGTGCAAATTGCGTTTACTTATAACGGTATGCGTTGTCGTGAAACGATAAAAGTAAAACCAACCAAAACTGTATTAAAAGAAATGGCGAGAAAGCGTGATGCGATTTTATATGACATTGCTATGGGTCAATTTGATTATTTAAAACACTTCCCCACCAGTAAAAAAGCACAGGAACTAGCTAACAGCCAAGCTTGCAATATTACCATTAGCCAAATGATTAATGACTGGTTCAAGCGTAATCAAAGCCAATGGGAATATTCAACTATGCGTGGTTACATTAGTAAAATCGATCATCATATTGAGCCAAACTTTGGCCATTTAACTGTAAGTAACTTTAAACCAAGTATATTCAAAGATTGGGGCGCAACTTCTACTCTTTCAGGTAAATCTAAAAATGATGTTCGATCAATTATGCATTCGGCATTTCAGGAGCTTTACATTGATGAAGTGATTGATAGTAACCCTATGAGTAGAGTTAGTCGCTTTAAACATATTAAAGCAGAGCCCGAGCCATTTACAGCAATTGAACGTGAAAAGATACTATCCCAGATGACAGGGCATGTGCGCAATTTGTATGAATTTGCTTTTTGGACAGGACTTAGAACTAGTGAACTTTTAGCGCTTAGTCGCTCTGATATTGATATAGAGCGTGAAGCCATCTTTGTTCGTAAAGCTTTAGTTAAAGGCCGTATGAAAGGCACTAAAACAAAGTCAGGTGAGCGAACACACCAGTTACATCCACAAGCATTAATAGCATTAAAAGCACAACTAACCATATTACCCACTAAGCAAGAGCGTATTTTTATCAACCCTAAAACCATGCAACCTTGGCGTGATGACAGAGCTATTTATCATCGAGGTTGGGTGCCAGCTGTTAAAAAGTCAGGGGTAAAATTTCGTAAGCAATACAACACTCGCCATAGCTATGCATCACATATGCTTACAGAAAACGAACCAATTGCATGGGTCGCCAAACAACTTGGCCATAGTGACATTGCAATGACACTAAGCACCTATGCACGATGGATACCATAAAACTTGAAATATAATGTAATATAATCGAATTAAAAGGTACTTATTTGAAATAACCTTCCTTGTAACTTGCTTTTTCGTGAAAAACATTCAAAATACCACGTAATAAGATTAAAAGGAAAAAGATATGTTATTAAGATTTGGGTGTTCAAATTACCGTTCAATCTCTAAATATCAAGAAATATTATTTACTTCATCAATTAGAAAAGATGATTCAGAAGGCTTAACCCTCGAAACATCAGCCATTAGAGAAAATGTTCTACCGATTGTAGCTTTATATGGTGCAAATGGCTCTGGTAAAACTAACGTTCTAAAGGCGTTTAATTTTTTTCGTAAAATTTTATTATTAAGTGCTAAAAGTGATCTTGAAGGTAAACATTTATATAAATTTAAATTAAACAAAGATTATGATGATTCTGAGCAGTTATTTGATGTCGATTTTATTTTTAACCATGTTCATTACCATTATGGGTTTACGATTTTAAATAATGAAATAGTTGAAGAGTGGCTTTATAGTTTTAGTTATGCCAATAGAGCGGCTAAAAGTTTGTTGTTCCATAGGGATGAAAGGGAAAACGATAAATATCACTTTGGTAAATCGCTGAAGGGACAAAATAAATCAATTTCAAAAATCACCAGTAAACATAACCTTTTTATTTCAATAGCAGCAAAAGCAAACCATGAACTATTAAGTTCAATGATTCATTTTTTTGAGAACAATTTTAGTTTTAGGTTTAATTTAGATATTAATGAAGAAAAAATAGCTAAAAATATTAAAACTTTTGGGCTTGAGGGTGATATTTCTAAATTTATTTCAAAAGTAGATATTGGAGCTCAATGCTTAAAAATTTCTGAAGTAGAAATTGATAGTATGCAATTAGAATTAAGAAAAAAATTTGCAAGTGCCTTGCAAAATGTCATTTCCGAAGAATCTGAAATAAGACTTGGGTTCCAAGACGAATTAACAGAGCATGTTATTGAAATTTTTAGAAAGGATTCTCGAAGTGAGGATGTTTCCTTTAAGTTTTCTGAAGAAAGTTTAGGAACAAAATCTTTAATCTCGCTATTAGTAACCATATTTAGAACTCTTAAAATAGGAGGAACCTTGATAGTCGATGAAGTAGAATCGAGTTTGCATACGTTGCTCTCATTAAAGTTAGTTGAATTATTCAATTGTCAGGAAACAAACCCTAATGGGGCACAGTTGATTTTTTCTACACATGAAACACAACTCTTAAACTTTAAAGATGTAAGAAGAGATCAAGTATGGTTAACTGAAAGGTGTCCAGACGGTGCAACTCATTTATCAGCTCTTTCTGATTATCACATTCCCAAAAAATCAAATTTAAGAAATGGATATCTAAATGGAAAGTTTGGTGGCATACCTTTTTTAGGAAATTTTTCTGTCAAAACATTGTTTGAAGATAGTGCGGACGATGAGGATAATATAAATGGCTAGGAGAGTTATTAGTAGAAAAAAGCTCTCTAGAAGCGCTCCTCATAAAAAGCCAAAGCTTACTATATATGCTTTTTGCGAAGGAAAAAATTCAGAGCCTAATTATTTAAATGACTTTTGTAAACTTCATGGAAATGGTTTAGTTCATATCTACCCAGAAAAAGCACAAGGTGTACCTGAAACTATTGTAAAAAATTCAGTTTCTAAAATTAAGGCTTTGAAAAAGGGAGCACGTAAAAGTAGTGATCCTTTAGATAAGAATTTTGAAGTTTGGTCAGTATTCGATTGCGATGAGCATCCAAAAATTTCAGAGTCCATGAGAAGAGCAAATGAAGCAGGTGTATTTGTTGCGTATTCAAATCCATGTTTTGAAATTTGGCCATTACTACATGTTAATGATCATACGCAATGTTTACATAGACACACTCTTCAGGCTAAACTAACTAATAACTTAGAAGGATATGATCATAAAGGTTCAAAGAATATATGTGCATATATTCTTGACAAAAATTATGCCATCGCAAAACAAAGAGCGAAACGTTTAAGTAAAGCTCACAATGATGTCAATAGCCCTAAAGCAAACCCATATACTGATGTTTATGAGCTCTTGGATAAAATAATTTTAAATGGCACTAAATAGTACTCATTATGACACAGTCAATATAACTAACTGATAAAATTATGAATTACAAAGGTTCAATTCCCGCCAGCCCAACAGCAATAAAAAAAGACGCTTTTTAGCGTCTTTTTTTTCGCCTAAAACTCAATTAGTCAATAATTTCTGAATTAGATTTTAGCTCTCATGACGTAACACACGGTTAAATAACTCTACCGCCATGCCATACACACGTAATGCTAACGCAGGATCATATCGCTCACCTTCATCACGCATAAACGCATGGTTAGCGTTAAATTCATGCCAAGTAAATGTGTTGCCGCTGCTTATTAAGTTTAGATGAATCTTCATGCGGCCTTCATCAGGTACATGAGGATCTTGTTTTCCCCAAATCATCTGTAATTCACCCTTAATATCTCTAGTGCGTGTTAAGCTATCGTTATCAGTATCACTTGGTAAATCACCCGAGTGGATATCGGTAGCATATAAGCATGAAGCTGCAAGAATATTTTCATTTAATGCGGCGCGGTACGCTAAATGTCCACCAATACAGACCCCCATACTACCTACTTTCCCAGTGCAATACGCTTGCTGATTAATAAAATCTACCATGCCTTGTGTATCGCTATCGTGATGCTCTAAAGGTTTAGTCCACTTATCTTGATTGCCTTTTTCTTTACCGGCATCGTCATAGCCTAAAACAGTCCCTATAGGGTTTAGTTCATGAAACACTTCAGGAACAAGCACAACAAAACCGTGCCCAGCTAATATTGCTGCGGTTCTAGCTATGGGCGCAGTTTGTTGGAAAATCTCTGAATAGAAAATAATCGTTGGGAATTTACCTGCTGTTTGAGGACGGTATATATAAGTTCTCATTAAGCCTGTTGGTGTTTTTATATCATGACTGCTTTGCTGAATAATCATTAAATGCTAAATATCCTAGTGCTTTAAAAAATGGAAAGAAAAAACTTTATCATCACAATAGTGTATATCAATCTTAGTAATTTGGTGAGTCTTACTGACACAAACTATCAAAATATCAGTGCCTTTTGATAGTCAGTAAACCTTTTGAGAATCCAATATTATTTAATCTGTTTTTAGCGGTATAATAAAGCGGTGACATCTACCCATTCATTGAATAATTTAAGGAAATACCATGGTTAAAAAGCACAATAAGCTAGCTAAAGCTACGCAGAGTAAAACTGACTTAGGTCGAGGAGAAATTAAAGATAACTTTTTAGCGGCTTTAGTCACCTCAAAAGTTTATAAAATGCAGATAGTCAAAGCTAAAAAAGGTAAAGGCTCGTATCAACGTAAAACCAAACATGTAAGACGAGAGTCTTATTTAATAGCAGCCTAATCTTCATTAAGATTGCTGTTATTAAATAAGGCTTTTGTTAACATCATAATAATCAACCGAATGCTAACCAAGCACCAACACATACCATCAGTGTTCCTGCTACCCTATTCATCAACTTTACGTTGTCGCCTTCTGATAAAAACACTCTCAGGGTTTTACCGCCAGAGGCATAAATCATCATGCAAACAAATTCAGAAATCATAATTATGACCACTAACATAGCGAGTTGTGGAGCAACAGAAAAGTTCATGTTAATAAAAGGCGGCAATAAAGAGATCATAAAAGCCCAACCTTTAGGATTCGATATTGCAGTAAAGAAACCTTGATTAAATAGAGTTAATCTACTGACATCAGATTGAGCTTCATTCGTAAGCGTCATCTTACCTTTAGATAACCACATCTGAATGCCTATATAAGCAAGATATGCCCCACCTAAATATTTAACTAAGATAAAAACATCAGGATATTTAAGCAATACTGAAGCAACACCCAGCACTGCGGCTATAGCAACTAACGCCACACCAATAACTTCACCTAACATCATCCACATCGTTCGGCGCACCCCAACACTAAGCCCTAAAGTCATTGCTAAGGTCATGCACATACCTGGGGTAATACTAACGAAGAAGAAGGTGGGAATAAAAAGCGCTAGTGCGGTGTAATCAATCATTTAAATCCTGAAAATAGAGTAATAAAAATACAAATAAGCAAAGAGAAGTAAAATCATAACATTAGCTTAATCACTGTGTCTAAATGGAAAGGCTATAATATTACTTCTTCACTCAGTACTTCACTGCACTTTAGTATTATTTTTTATGTTGCTCATATAAACTTAGCCATAAAATTGATTATTACGGTGATTTTAGCTATTTGCATACTTGGTAAACGTGAAAAATTCATAATCCCCCTAAAGAGAGTAGAAATGAGAAAGTATTTATCGAAACTGTTTATTACATCGGCTTTATCGGCAACGCTTATCGCTCCGAGTATAAATGCTGCTGACTATGTTATTGATACCAGAGGAGCACATGCCGCCATCAACTTTAAAATCAAACATTTGGGATACAGCTGGTTAACCGGTCGTTTTGATAAGTTCAGCGGTAAATTTAGTTATGATGCGGATAATATTTCTGCGTCAACCATAGAAATTAATATCGATACTCGCAGCATTAATACCAATCATGCTGAACGTGACAAGCATTTGCGTGATGATGACTACTTAGATGTTTCATCATTTGCAAAAGCCAAGTTTGTTAGTAGTTCAATCACTCAAAAAGCCGACAAGACATTAGTCGTTAAAGGCATATTAACCTTACATGGCGTCAGTAAAGAAATAGTGATTGATGCAGAAGCGATAGGTGAAGGAAGAAGTCCTTGGTTCGATTATCGTGCTGGCTTTAGCGGCACAACTAGTATTGCTTTAGCAGACTTTGGTATTACAAAAGATTTAGGACCAGCCTCATCTCATGTCTATTTTGATTTGCACATTGAAGGGATTAAACAAAAACGTAAATAAAATTAGCTGAACACTGGCTTTTATCGTCAGTGTTCAGCCTAGATTCATCTCTGTAATTAAAGCTGTTTAAGAACTTTATCTAAACCTTTTTTGGATTTATGCACTGCTTGCATTGGTGTTAATCCATTAGGGTATTCTTCTTGTTCAACCACAAACCAAAGTGTTCCCCCTACTTCCATATTAGCTTTAGATAGATTTAACCAGTCAATGGTGTCTTTGCCGATAAGAGGTAACTTGTCTTTTATCCCTTCAGGTAATTTAACTTTATAATGCGTTGTTAATGTTCTACCCGGATAACGTTTAACATAATCGATAGGATCCTTACCCGCATAAGTTGTCCAACCTACATCTTGTTGTAATATTACATTTGAAGAAGTGTTTTTAGCTAAAAAATCCCAATAAGTGATACCTTTATATTCATTAAATTCATGATCATGGTTATGAAAACCTGTTTTCATACCTAAAGGAGTAAGCTTCTTCTCTATCTTATTCAATAACGCTACAACTTCCTTAATTCCTTCAGGATGCCAAGCACGCTCATCCCAGCCAACAATAAGCATATCTACGCCTAATATTTGATAGAAAGCGATGGTATCATCAAAGTTTTCATCATTAAGCTGCTCAAATGAAACATGTGCACCACTGCCTTTTAAATTCAAGTCATCCAATACTTGTTTAACCGCCCTCGCATCACCAGTAAACTCACCAAACTCATTGGCAAACTCAACACCAGCAAAGCCCATGTTAACAAGTTGCGCTAATGTCCCTTTAAAGTCAGCTTTCACCTCATCTTTAACAGACCATAATTGCACACTTATTTGTGGGATAGGCTGAGACATAGACTTTCCTTTCTCAATATCGTGAGCGAAACTACTCGTTGATATCATTAGTAAACCAAGCAATATTGATGTAATTCTTTTCATTTTTAAATTCTCTTTGTTAAACAAAACATAATTAAATTCTTTTATTTTTCATTTCTTTAACAGCATAATCTACCGCACGAACAGTGAGCGCCATAAAAGTCAATGACGGGTTAACCACGGCAGAAGAGCAAAAGCTTGAACCATCAGTAACAAATAAATTGGGTATATCATGTGTTTGATTGTAAGCATTTAGTACTGAGTCTTTTGGATCATTGCCCATACGTGCTGTGCCTACTTCATGAATCGCCAATCCAGGCGCATTTTCATCTAAGGTAATGTAGCTTTTAACGTCTTTTAATCCTGCTTTTTCAAGCATATCTTTCGCGGTATGCTGAGCATCTTCCATCATTAATTTTTCATTATCTGACCATTGGCAATTAATATGCAGTTGTGGAATCCCCCACTTATCTGTTTTATTTGAATTTAGTGATACTTGGTTTTCATAGCGAGGTAGCATCTCACCTTGAGCATATAAACCAAAATGCCAGTCTCCTGCTTGGGTCAGCTGCTGCTTAAAATCTTTACCAATACCGTCGGCTTTCGCTTTACCTTGCCAATTACTGCGCCCTGCACCGCCAGCTAAAGCATAGCCACGCTTATAATGTTTTTTATACTTAGAAGGCTCAAATTGAAAGTTAGGAATATAAGCTCCGGTAGGTCGTCGCCCCGAATAATACTCTTCGTGATAACCTTCTATGCGACCACTGGCACCAGCATTGTAAACATGGTCCATTAAATAATGCCCTAAAACACCAGAGCTATTAGCAATGCCATTAGGAAATTTCTTTGATTTAGAGTTGAGCATAATTTGTGTAGAGCCTAAGGTTGAAGCACACAAAAAAATGACTTTGGCAAAGTACTCACGTGTAGTTAAGTTATCATTATCAATAACTTTCACCCCTTTGACACGATTGGTTTTTTCATCATAAATCAGGCTATGTACAACACTATTCGCGGCAATATGTAAATTACCCGTTTTTGCCGCCGCAGGTAGGGTTGAGCTTTGAGTAGAAAAATAAGCCCCAAATGAACAGCCCTTTTGGCACTCATTACGCGCCTGACACTGTACTCTCCCTTGAGACATATGTAATTCTGTAGCCTTGCTCAAGTGAGCAGTTCTCCCCATTACCATGGGTCTGTCAGGAAATAATGAAGCAAACTTTTCTTTTAAATCAAACTCTGGTTTTGTCCACTCGAAAGGAGGCAAAAAATCACTGTTTGGTAACTGTGCTAAATTGTCATAATGACCACTAATGCCAGCATGTTTTTCTACATGGGAATACCAAGATTCAAGATCTTTATAACGTATAGGCCAGTCGTTTCCGTAACCATCATGTTTATTAGCATTAAAATCATAATCGCTAAAACGATATGATTGACGATGCCATAATAACGATTTTCCACCTAACTGATTGGCTCTAATCCAACTAAAGCCAGTACCTTTTTCTGTTGTATAAGGGTAGTCTTTATCGTTTCCAAAGAAATGCTTGGTGCCATCATGAAAAGCATAACAAAGTTTTTGTACCTTATATTTTTCTTCGATAAGTAAATTATCTACTTTCATTCGATTCGGGTATTGCCAAACACCTTTACCTTCAGTGATATAATCTTTTCTATGCTCAACAATCCGTCCTCGCTCAATCATCAATGTTTTGAGGCCACGTTCGCATAATTCTTTTGCCGCCCAACCACCAGAAATTCCCGAGCCGATAACGAGGGCATCGTATTCCTGTGTTGTTTCATTAATGTATAAATCATCATTCATCATAACTTACTCTCTTTACACTGAATCACGCTTAATAATAAGCCAAAGACCCATATGATTTACCTACCGAATCATAAGGAATAGACCCCTTAAAACCGCCAGGAACTGCTTGATAGTTTAGCGCTATAGTGGCACCTACTTCAGTAGTGAAATAGCCAAAAACCAATAATGATTTTAACCCTTTAAATTGCTCGTTATCGCCAGCGCTAAAACCTAAATCTTCCTGTTCTATAGCATTAAGCAATTTTGTCTGTTGCGTTACGCTCAATTGCACAAAGTCATTCGAAAAATGTCGCTGGCTCTGCTGTGCTATTTTATTCAATATGCTTACACCTTGTGCTTGCACTTTTTCGTCATAGCAAGTGCTTAGCTGATGATCGATAAAGCCATGAACATCGAGCGCTTTCGCACTAGGAGTGTCCGTTTCAGGTAGAACCACATTGCAGATCTCAGCTAACAGTTTCATCTGAGCATGTGAAAAGAGTTTACCTATTTTCTCTGCGCTATCAGGTTTTGCTTGGTAGCTTAATGCCGAAGCTAGTGCATTGCCTGAAGTTAACTGCGCAACTGCACCGCTACCCAGAACCACGGCTAACCCATGGAGAAAGCGTCGTTTACTTTGTTGAGTCGATGCTATCTCAGTAGTATTTTGTTGTTTACTTTTCAAATGCTGCCTCCCCAATTTTATGAGTTTTACGCATGAATAATACTAATAACCCGAAGGCAAAAATCAGTACAAAAGGAAAAATACTTAAATTGGCTAATGTTGCCTGCCCTGCTGCCAATTCGGCTAATTCAGGAGTAGCGCTAACCGCTAAGGCTTCTTGACGAGCTTCATCTATCCAACTGCCAATAACTGGATTCCACATACTTACCGCGAACATTCCAATACCACCTAACATAGACATACCCAACGCACCCGACTGAGGAATATTTTCGGCAATAAAGCCAATCATGGTTGGCCAAAAATAAGTAACGCCAAGCGCGAAGATTAATGCTGAAACATAAACCATATTCCCTGTCGCTATACTCATTGAGTAAATCCCTAATGTGGTAACAATAGCTGAATAAAGTAACACGCCAGACGGGTTAAACTTGTGAACGATGGGCCCTGCGAAGAATCGACCGATTGCCATAACACCTGTAATCATAGCCATGATCAACATAGGTGAAGCGCCTGATGCACCTAGAATACGCTCAATCCACTGCTGAGTACCTAATTCACTAGTTGTGGTTAAGGTCATACAAAATGCCATAAAGATAAACAACGGCGAAAATAACGCTTTAATATTGTTGCTCGTCGAGGTGTCTATATTTTCACTTTCTGGAAATTTTTGCGTTAAAATTAAATAACCATAAGCGATAGTTGGAATAAGCATAACGGCAATTTGCGCTTGCCAACCAAAACTCATATCTGTCATTGCTTTAGAAATTAACGCTCCCACAACAATACCGCCCGGAAACCACACATGAAAACGGTTCAACATTGTGGTTTTATTTTTATGATACATATCGGCAATTAAGGGGTTACATCCTGCTTCAACTGCGCCATTAGCAAAACCAATACAGAAACTTGAAATAAGTAACGTCCAAAACCCATCGGCGGACATGGTTAGTATTAACCCGGCAACATGCCCAACAAAGGCAATTATGACTAATTTTTTAGCCCCTAAATAATTATAAAGTAAGCCGCCTAACATAGTGGCGATAGGAAAACCTAAAAATGCCATCGCATTTATCCAACCAAGTTGGGTATCTGATAAAGCAAAACCTTGACTTAATTGCCCCAAGATACCTGCCCTAATAGCAAACGTCATTGCTGTTACGGTTAGCGCTAAACAACTCGCAGTAAACAGCTTATTTTTATTAATTTCTGCTGACATATTTCTCTACCTTTTAATGATGAATTCTTTTACTTAGCCTTGTTGAATTGGTGCTAATCCAGTCCTAACAATTTCCGGTTAAATGCTTCGTCTACCCCTGCGGCTGCAAAATCATCAAATGCCTTGTCAGTGACATGAATGATATGATTAGCAATAAAGGGAGCGCCTTCTGTTGCACCAGCAACAGGGTGTTTTACACAACATTCCCATTCTAATACTGCCCAGCCGTCAAAGTTATATTTAGCCATGCGGGTGAAAATGCCGCTAAAATCAACTTGCCCGTCACCTAATGAGCGGAAACGACCGGGACGGTCAATCCAGCTTTGATAACCGCCATAAACACCCGAGCGACCACTGGGGATAAATTCAGCATCTTTAACATGAAATGCTTTAATGCGCTCATGGTAAATATCGATAAACTCAAGGTAATCAAGTTGTTGCAATACAAAATGACTTGGGTCGTATAAAATATTGGCGCGAGGATGATTGTCCACGGCTTTTAAGAAACGCTCAAACGTGACCCCATCATGTAAATCTTCACCAGGATGTAATTCGTAACACACGTCACAGTCGGCTTCATCAAAGGCGTCTAAAATAGGTAACCAACGTTTGGCAAGCTCAGCAAAGCCTTGCTCTACTAACCCCAGAGGACGTTGTGGCCAAGGGTAAACTGTATGCCAAAGTAAAGCGCCAGAAAATGATGCGTGTGATTTTAGCCCAAGATTCTTACTGGCTTTAGCAGCGAACATCATTTGTTCAACAGCCCACTCGGCACGTGCCTTGGGGTCATTCTTAAATTGATCGGGAGAGAAAGCATCAAATAAGGTGTCGTATGCAGGGTGTGAAGCAACTAACTGTCCTTGTAGATGTGTAGATAACTCGGTAATTTCTAAACCATGTTCAGCCACAACTTGCTGTACTTCTTGGCAGTAATCTAAATCAGTCGCGGCACGTTCTAAGTCAAAGAATCGGCCATCCCAAGAAGGAATTTGTACACCTTTATAACCTAAACTCGCCACCCACTCACAAATGTTGGGTAAGTTATTAAACGGTGCTTCATCTGAGGCAAATTGCGCTAAAAATATCGCTGGCCCTTTCAATGTTTTCATTTACTTTTTCTCGCTATAATTTTTTTAGTGATGAGTTGCTTATTAATCGTTTAGCAACTGTGCAATGTCGTACCATTTAGTATCTTGGTTGGAGCTATTAACAAAAGACTCAACTAATGCCATACCACGGATGCCTTTATTGACATCAGGGAAATCGTAATCTTTACTTTGCTGATACTCACCTTGCTCAAGATCTCGAACCGCATCAGCAAAACTTTGGTAAATATTGGCAAAGGCTTCTAAATAACCTTCAGGATGCCCCATTGGTGTTCTAGTATTTGCTGTTGTGCGATCACTGTGCATACCGCCGGTACGTAAAACTCGCATCGACTTATCTAAATATCTCAACGATAAAGAATTAGGCTCTTGTTGCTGCCACTCTAAGCCGCCTTTTTCTCCATACACTCGGATAGTAAGGTTATTTTCTTCGCCCGCTGCTATTTGACTAGCTTGCAAGGTACCTTTAATACCATCTTGCATTTTAAGCAAAACAATACCGTCATCATCTAAACGCCTGCCTTCAACAAAAGCAGTGAGCTCTGCGCAAACATGAGTGATCTCTTTGCCTGTGACGTATTCAACTAGATTAGCGGCATGGCTACCGATATCTCCCATACAGCCTGAAATACCTGAGCGAGAAGGGTCTGTTCGCCAATCTGCCTGTTTGTTATCTGCATCTTGTGGCTCTGATAACCACCCCTGAATATACTCAACTATAACTTTACGTACTTTTCCTATTTCACCACTAGCCACTAGGGTCTGCGCTTCTTTCACCATAGGATAACCGGTATAAGTATGCGTTAACCCATAGAGCAAACCTGTTTTTTCAACAATTTTTTTAAGCGCTTTAACTTCTACTAAATTCAGTGTGGCGGGTTTATCAGATAACACATGAAAGCCATGCTCTAAGGCTGATTTTGCTGCAGGGAAGTGCATATGATTTGGGGTAACAATTACGACAAATTGCATACGTTGCTCAGCAGGTAATTTGGCTTCTGCGGCAAACATGGTATTGAAATCAGCATAGCAACGCTCTTCATTTAACATCAACGCTTTACCCGATGCTATTGACTTATCAGCCGTACTTGAAAAAGCGCCACACACTAATTCAATATTATTATCGAGTTGAGCAGCAATACGGTGTACCGCGCCAATAAATGCACCTTGGCCACCACCAACCATCCCCATGCGAATCTTGTTCATTTCAACACCTATTAATAAAAGTCCATAATTACTATAGGCGGTTGCTTAAAAAATATGTTATTAATAAATCGGTTTTGAATGCAACAAATTCGGCGTTCGATATTAATACTGTAATTAATCTTAATAAAGTAGAGCTGGTATGATTGAAAGAAAATTCAACAATTTCGTCCATCAAATGGGGATTGAACAATTGATAAAAATGTTTGATTTATTACCTGATGTTCTTTTTTGGGTCAAAGATAGCCAGCATAACTTTATCCATGCAAATCAAGCGTTTATTGAGCATTTAGGTGTGAATAGTATTGATGAAATAATCGGCAAAACTGATTACGATTTCTCACCGCCTCATCTAGCAAAACAATTTATTCGTGATGACGAAAAAGTATTAGCAGGTAAAAGTGTCACCGAGCGCTTAGAGATGAATATGACACAATCAGGTGACGCCGCTTGGTATGCTACATCGAAACGGGCTATCACCAATGATGACAATGCCATTATTGGCTCGTATGGCATTACTCGACATTTAGAGAAGCAAGCGAAAGTATTATCTAATGTTGAAGCGGTAAAAGTGCCTGTAGATTATATTCGTCAGCATTATCAGCAGCAATTCACTATTGAGGACTTAGCCGAAGTAGCTTGCTTATCTGTTAGTGCGTTAGAAAGGCGTTTTAAAAAATACTTAGCCAAAACCCCAAAACAATTTATCAATGAAGTTAGATTAGAAAATGCCCGCAAATTATTAATTGAGACCAACATTCCTATTTCACAAGTGGGTGATGAAACTGGCTTTAGTGATCATAGTTACTTTAGCAAACAATTCCGTTTATTTTTTGGAGAGTTACCCTCTGAATATAGAAATAATTATCGACACGCTTATATTTCATAATCCATATAGTTCGTTAGCTAAACAGTCGCTAAGTCCCCTTACATTTTCTAACAAATTCAGACAGTTTTTGCACACTTCAACAACTGAATTGAACACTATTAATCCCGACAATAAGGTAACAAAAGTGTTACTAAAAATAATGAACAGGGATTACTATGAACGCATTAGAAAACAGGACATTTATACCCAAGGGGCGATATTTAAGCGCGATAGCAAGTGCGATTATAACTAGTATTTTTTCAGCGACGTCACTTGCTTACGCTGAAGCAGAGCCAAAGGATTCGGTAAAAAATATCGAAGAAGCCACGGTCAAATCTGATGATGAGATCATTCAAGTTATCGGTAGACGTAATCAAGCTAATAGTGAAATGAGTGCTGAAACTGAGCAGTTAATGAACGTTGCAGGTATAGGTAATGATCCTCTTAGCGCAGTTTATAGTTTACCCGGTATTGTTTATGCCGGCGGTGATACTGGCTCACCCGCAGTGAGAGGCTCTTCACCTGATGATAATGCCTTTTACATTGATGACATGCCAGCAGGGTATATTTTTCACTTGTTTGGCGACAGTATATTTAACGAAAACCTAATTCGTGATTTCACCCTTGAGCCAGCTGCTTTTGGTAGTGAATATGGCAATGCAACTGGTGGCGTATTTGACGTAAAATTAAGAGACCCGCGCCATCAAGACATCGAAACCACCATTGATTTAAGTATGCTAAAAAGTGGTGTTTTGGTGGAAGGATCCGCCACACAAAATACCGCTTTTTACCTTTCTTATCGACGTAGTCAAATACATTTGTTTTTACCTGAAGGTGAAGAAGGCACAGGAGAGGATGAAGGCTACACCATATATAAAGCTCCTGTCAGTGACGATTATCAAGCTAAGTATCAATGGTTACTTGGAGATGCACATAAGTTAACTTTTAGTGCATCAGGTGCCAGTGATCTTGGCGGTATCAGTATCGCGGAAAATTCTGAAGCTGGCCGAATTGATCCCGATAGTGTCGGCGATTTAGAAATATCGACTCGCTTCGATAACCAAAATATCTCTTGGCAATACTATGGCGATGATCACAAGATGATGCACTTAGTATTTGGTCATAACAGTAACGAAACAGATGAAAAGTTTGGCGATGGACAGTTTGTTAACGTCAAAGAAAGCAGTTATGAGTTAAGGTTTTTTTACCAATTAGCCTGGTTAGAAGATCATAAATTAGGCTTTGGTATAGATTATTCTAATTCAGAAGCTGATTACAGCTTTGATCTTATCCCCTATTATTGCACGGAATTTGACAATGATTGCCGTCAACATAAAGGTGACCGCATCCAAGATAATGCCATACTTAAAAATCAAAATATTGCTATTTATCTTGATGAAACTTGGGATATTAATAGTGACTGGCAGCTGGTACTAGGCGTGAGAGGTGAGCGCAATGATTATACCGAACAAAGCTTTATTCACCCTAGGATTTCACTTAGCTGGCTAACCACTGATAACTTAACTATTAAAGCAAAGGCGGGAACTTACAGTCGTTTTCCAGATATAGATACCGCGATAAAAAAATTAGGAAATCCTAACATAGCTTCACCAAAAGCAAGTCATTACTCCCTTGGTTTTGAATATGATATTAATGATTTATGGTTTTCTTCTATCGACCTCTATTATAAAGATCTGTCTGATTTACCCCGCTCAACCGATGAACTAAGCTTGAATGCCACGACAACTGATGACGTGCATTATACGGCGGATACTTCAGGCACAGCACATGGTATCGAGTGGTTAGTAAGACGCGAGCGACAAAATGGCTGGTTTGGCTGGGCGTCATTAAGCTGGTCTAAAAGTGATAGAACCGATGACTTAACTAATATTACCAGTGATTACTATCTTGATACACCACTGGTAGCCAATGTAGTCGCTAATTATGAGTTAAATGAACATTGGGATTTCGGACTACGATTTACACTGCGTAGTGGTGCAAAATATACGCCTATCACGGGCTTGAGAGAAAATCCTGATTATGAAGACCATTTTCTACCAAATTATGGTGAGGTAAATTCAGAAACCTTACCTGTGTATCATCGCTTAGATTTAGAGGCGAACTATAAAACGCATTATTGGGGCTATAACGCACAATGGACTTTTGCCGTGATTAACGCCATGGCACAAGAGAATGTCTCCGGCTATTATTATGATCCTGAAGATAACGATAGCCCGACAAGTTATACCGTTAGTGGTGAAGAAGATATTGGCATATTCCCTTATATTGGTTTGAAAATGACCTTTTAAGCCATAAGTTAACGTGAACATTCGTGTTCACGTTAACGATTATATCTTACAATTTTTAAACATTTTCACCATTTGAGCAAACAACAACACAGTTACACTGTGGTAACATATGAACAACTTCTAGCCTAATTTTACCTAACTATGTTGAGCCACCATTTAAATTTTTCCAAATTTAAGCAATTATCCATGAGTGTGCTGCTAATCAGCTCTTTACTCTTTACTTCAATAAGTTATTCCGCTCCAGAAAATACACAACAAGTCTCGAATGCGAATGCTCCCATTGTCAAAGACGCTTTCGAATGGCAGTTTATGATTGATCTTTCAGCAACTAACTCACCGACAGTGCTTGCGGATGTTGAGTTATCTGAGCCTTGGGATTATCTCCAGTTAGGACTTATTTTAGATATTTCTTATAAAGGTTTCTTTTTACAAACCAATTCAAGACGTTCCGCCACAGCAATTGGAAGTGGTGAGTTTGGCTATCAACTTACCGTACAAGAAAATTGGCAACTGGATATTATTTTAAAAGCCTATCTTGAGGGATATGAGCCTGCAAATATAATCAAAGAGCAAGATGAAGATATTCCTCAGTTATCAGGACTAGTCGATCGTGAAGCAACAGGCGGTATTGCGCTACGTTACTCACACTTTTTTGATAATGCTATTTTTTATATCGACTTTGCCAGAGCAGTCACTGGAGAAAATGACCTAGGCAATTATGGCGAAGGCTTAATCATTGATAGTTTTTATAGCTACCTTATCCCATATCGAAATTGGGATATATATCTGGGCGCAGGACTAACTTATTACGCTCAAGAAATAAATGACTATTACATTGGTATTGATGAAAATGAGGTAACCGCTGATCGACCACTCTATGTCGCAGATAGCAGTTATAGAGGACAATTAGAAGTTTATGCACAATACCCGTTATCGCAAAGCTGGACGTTTAACACTGGTATCACACAAAGCTTTTATTCAAGCAGTATTAAACAAAGTCCATTAGTCGATAAAAATATACTTACCCAAGTTATGGTTGGGGTACTTTATGTATTCTAGCGTTTGCAAAGGAATTGCTCTGCTGGTTTTTATATTAATGAATAGCCCATTTTTTTCGGTAACTGCAAAAGAGCTACCTAAATTAACTGCAACTTCAGCATTGAGTGTTCACCCGCAACAATGCGTAACACTTCGTCAGGGGCGTGAATGCTTTGCTACCATTACTATTCAATGGCAACACGAATTAGCTTTACCACTATGTTTATACCAGCTCAATCCGAACAAAGCAGATAGCCAAAAACAGTTAATCTGTTGGCCGATTGCTAGTAAAGGACAAACCAAGATAGAGTTCGAGTCTAGTGATAATTTAACTTATCAATTACGCACTTTAAAAGATCAACGTTTGATTGCTCAACAAGAAGTTGTCGTTAGCTGGGTACATAAAAATACCGCTAGAAAGCGTCGTTGGCGCTTGTTTTAATCCTATAAAATATAAGGTAACAAGATGAAAACTATTTTATTGGTTGAAGATGATATCAGTTTAGCAAACTGGATATGTGAATATCTTACCGAGCAAGAGTTTAAGGTTATCCATGTTGAGCGTGGCGATCTGGTTTTAGAAAAAATACAAGGAGAAACCATTAATCTCGTATTACTGGATGTGATGTTACCGGGTTTAAATGGTATTGAAGTGTGTCGCCTGATCCGTCAGCACTGCCAAATACCTATTATTATGCTTACGGCAAGAGCCGATGAATTTGACGAAGTCATCGGCCTTGAAGCTGGTGCTGATGATTATGTTATAAAACCGGTTAGGCCTAGAGCATTATTAGCAAGAATTAACAGACAGTTAGCGAGTTATCAATACGACTCTTCTAAGCAAGACATTTTAACGTTTGGTGAGCTAGTCATCAATCAAGAAGCCAAACGAGTAACTTATCAAAATCAAGAGGTGATATTATCATCAAGCCTGTTTGCTTTTTTAACCTTTTTAGCTGAACGTGCAGGCAGTGTCGTTGATAGAGACTCGGTATTTATCGCACTGAGAAAAAGAGAATATGATGGTTTAGATAGACGATTTGATGTCATGTTATCGACATTAAGAAAAATATTTAAAGATGATCCTACTAACCCGAAAAAGTTTAAAACCATCTGGGGAAAAGGTTACCTGTTTGTTGGTGATGCTTGGAGTGATGATAGTCTAAACAGTAAACTGGAAGCGCAATAAAATGCGAGGTTTATATTTAAGCATTATTTTTACAGTGCTTGGCTCATTATTCTTTATTGGTTGGGGATTGGACAAACTTGCAGAGCATGCGGAGTCAAGTCAGCAAAATGAAGCGAAAGACCCCATCACCCTACTTTATCGGCAATTAGCACAAGGATTATCAGGGCAATTAAATCAATTACCCGAAAATGAATTACTCAATACTGTCAGCAAATTTCAGCATGATTATCAATTAAAAAGCCAATTAGTCAACAGCAGTGATATTGCATTACCCGATGCACTATGGGCTGAAATTGATCAAACTGGCTGGTTATTATTGGCCACTCAAGATGATCAGTATCTATTGAACAAACTTAATCAACATCCAAACTATTTACTACAAATTAACTTTCCTTTAGAGCAGGAAGACAATCAACCATTCAACTTTATATTAACGTTAATTTTATACCTTAGTATTTGTGCAATCTTGATCATGTGGGTTTTCCCATTGAGTAGGCGGTTGTTTTTATTAAATAATGCAGCGGCAAAAATTGGTGCTGGTCAGCTTAATGTACGTATCAACCCAAGTCGATTTTCTTACATTAAAATGCTAGAAAACAGCTTTAACAATATGGCCAGTCAAATTGAAAAGCTTGTTGCTGATAATAAAATATTAGCCCGCAGTTTATCCCATGATATTCGTACCCCTATCGCTTGTTTACGCTTTGGTTTAGAGGCGGCAATTGACAGTAAAACGATAGAAAAAAAAGATAGTTATCTAAAGCGCATGGACAGCGAACTTACCAATATGGAAGAAATGACTTGTGCCTTTCTTGAGTATGCTTCCATGGAGCGGCAAGCCTTACACCTTAATAAACAAAACACCAAAGTTAATGCACTTATTCAATCCGCCATTAAAGATTGTGAAATGCTAGCCAAGCAAAAGAATATCTCGTTAATATTTTCGCCAACCAACACGACAGTTAATTATCCACTTGATTACCATTGGTGCTACCGTGCATTGGTTAATTTAATCACTAACGCCATTGGTTATGCTAATGAGAAGATATTAATAACGTTATCAACTACTAACAAGCAATTAATCATGAGTATTGAAGATGACGGCAAAGGAGTCGCAACAGATAAGCTCGATGTGATATTTACGCCTTTTGTGAAACTCGATGCTAGTCGATCACGTGAACAAGGGCATTTTGGTTTAGGTTTAGCCATTTGTGCTAAAGTGGTAGACTGGCATAACGGCACCATTACAACGCGTAATAATCAACGCTTAGCAGGTGCCTGTTTTACTTTAACGTTTCCTCTAATAAAGTAGCTTCAATATGTATAAATATCTCTTGATCATTATCAGCTTAGTTTTAAATAGTTTACTGGTACAAGCAGAGGCTACGACCAACAATGGGCAAACCTCCCCTCCAGATATTGACACGCTTCCCCAGTACCAATTTTATCCAACAGAGTCATTGCCTTTGCAAGTTCAACAAACTTTAGATACGGCTAAAGCAAATCAACAATTAGCTATCTTTGTATTAGGAGCACAATGGTGCCATGACAGCCAAGGTTTAGCTAAAAACTTTTCAACCACACAAATGCAAAAAATATTAACAAGCAAGTACCAAGTATTGTTTGTCGATGTCGGCTATTTGGAGAAAGGGTTTGAACTCGTAAAACAATTTAACCGACCTATATATTATGGCACCCCTACCGTGATGGTTGTTGATCCCGTAACCAATAAGTTATTAAATCGATACAGTATGAAGAAATGGTTAAATTCCTATCAGGTGCCACTTAACGAATATGAGGAATATTTTACTGCTCTAGCCGAAAATAAAACGGTGCAAACTAGCACCAGTGAACAAATGCAAGTTTATATGCTTGAGATCGACGCTTTTGAACAACAACAAGCATTAAGACTTAAAAAGGCTTATCAGGTTATTAGCCCGTTACTCAAAGCCTATATGAAAAGTGATGATACAGTCGCCTCTAAAAACTTTGTGGATAAGTGGCAACCTGTTCAAAAGTATCGTTATAAAATTCAATCTGATATCAAATCACTGATTGCACAAGCAAAAAGTAATATTGAAGCAGGTAATAATGAGCCATTAATATTGCCAACTTATCCAGAGTTTGCTTGGGAATAACGATAAAATAGCAAAACAGTAAGGTCATCTGTCCTTAGTTAAGACTATGAATCCCATGTTGAACATCACCAAGCTCATCGTTTTCATCCAACACACGAAAATCTACATTACGTAGTGCATAGGGACGATAATCAGTCACTAACTTGAATCGCTCTTTGACACTGTAATGCACTAGCGGCACATGGTCGGATGCAACATCATTTACGTTAACTCTTAAAAGGCGTGGCGCTAATGTTGACGAATTAGTTTTAGTGCGAATTTGTGTATGTAAGGTACCATCGTATAAGGGTTTAATAGCAATATCATCAATACCCAACTCGTCTTGGGCTCCCTTAATTTTCAATTTTTCAAAATCAATTCGTGACAGCTTAAGAATGGTTAATTTATCTTGTATTTGCTTAATCATAAATTCCAAGGTGATATCAGATAACCCATCAAACCAATAGCTACCACCAATATCTGAATGGACACCCGCAAACCATAGCTCAAGTACTCTTTCATCGTGGTTAAATAATGTCGGCTGAAAAACAATACGTTTTTCGTCTAGAGAGACTAAATGCACAGCTCTATTAATATGTTTCGCCAATGTACCATTTTCAAAAACAATACCGCTAGCAGGGAATGTATCTGGGTTTAAATCTAAAGAGCCCCGGGTAGCTGCAACGGTATCAAAAACACCTAAAAACGCGACATTTTGTGTTAAATGTGCAGCAAACATTCGCGCAATAGCTGCCCCGCGACTAAAGCCAAAAATGTAGATTTCATCGCCACTTGAATAATGTTTATTAAGATCATCCTGAGCTTGAGCTAGAATAGTTTCCATATCACCATAGGGCGGTGCAAAAAGTGCGTTAAACTTTCTTTTTAGCCAATTGCCTCGAGTACCAACACCACTATAATAAAAACTATGTTGATTTGGGGTGAGAATACTTTGCTGATTAGCAGGACTTAACTGCCCGCCTAAAAAAATATGGAGTTTAAGCACATTACTTATACTGGTGTCAGCAAAATAATCATCGGAGTCTTCAGGAGAGTTACAGGTACCGTCAAAACAAAAAATTAGCTTTGTCATTTGTGTATCCTCTGTACTAATACCAATTGAGTTAATTTATTAATCAACTAGCGATGAAATTGTTTTAACAGTTTTCTCATCAGTTGATTATTGTATTGATAAATGATGTTTTGGCTATTGAACAATTGTGGCAGCTCAAGAATAAAGACCGCGACTATTAATACCAAGCCGAATATAGAAGAGACTGAACTAAAATATAACACGATGCCAATTAACATCAACATCAAGTTAAATAAACCTCGTTGCCACCGGCCTATATAAAAATGATGTAAACCCGCAACAAAAGCCCAGTTCAACGCCGCGTAGGTATCAGGGTCTTTTATATGTTGTACTTCTTGTGCGTAATACTGCCTTTTTTGCGCAACAGATAAGCTGGAAATCTGTTCCCTTAATTGATTTTCTTCTTGTTGTAATTCTTCATTAATCATAATAACGTCCTTATTATTTTTATTTAGATCAAATCTATTACCCTAACCATTTAACTTTTTTATGCAAAATACTATTTCTGGGAGAGGGTCATTAATTATTACAACACTATCAGGAACACTGCAACGATTTATTTTCCCCCCTTAAATTTTCAAAGTAATTTTTATCGAATCTTTTCAAATTTTATGCAATTCCCGCCTTTGCCACTAGTCACTGCTTAATCCCCCTGATAGAATCTAGTCCATTAGTTTTTAGATAAAATGAGATGCAGAGTAATGGGCAGAGCTTACCAAAATAGAAAATTATCCATGGCAAAAACCGCAGGTGCAAAAACCAAGGTTTATTCAAAATACGGAAAAGCCATATACGTATGCGCAAAAAATGGTGGCTTAGATCCAGATGGAAACCTTGCATTGCGTGGCTTAATTGATAAAGCTAAGAAAGATCAAGTTCCTACGCATGTAATTGAAAATGCGATTAAAAAAGCATCTGGCGCTGGTGGTGAGGATTTTGTTGAAGCACGTTATGAAGGTTTTGGTCCAGGTAACTGCATGGTAATTATTGATTGCTTGACCGATAACGGCAACAGAACCATTAAAGATGTTCGTCAATGTTTTACTAAAACCAATTCAAAAATTGGCTCTTCTGGCACAGTTTCACATATGTTTGACCATCAAGCCGTATTCGCTTTTAAAGGTGAAGATGATGAAGCAGTATTAGAGAACTTAATGATGGCCGATATTGACGTTACTGACGTTGAATTGGAAGATGGCATTATTACTGTTTATGCTCCGCATACTGAGTTTTTCAAAATTAAAACCGAATTTGCCAACTCTATGCCAGAATTTGATCTAGAAGTTGAAGAAATCACTTGGGTTCCTCAAACCTATATTGATGTTGAAGGTGAAGAAAACCTAGCCAACTTTGAGAAATTCATTGCTATGTTAGATGACTGTGACGACGTACAGAATGTTTATCACAATGCTGAAGTGAAAGATTAGTAAACAAAGATTAATTAAAAAACCCATCATAAGATGGGTTTTTTAATGCCTGTTTTTTGACAAAACCAATGATTAAACTATCCGTATATCCTGCTTTATCCAAGCTAAGTGTCTTTTTAAAATATTGACATTAAATGGCTTAATTATAAACCCTGTCACCTGAGAAGCAATTAAGTCTTGTACTTGTGACTTCTCATCTTCACAGGTGACCATTAATACCGGTAAATGTGTCAAACGCCTGTGCTCTCTTATTTTTTTCAGTAGTTGTTTACCGTCTAAATTAGGCATATGTAGGTCAGTAATTAATAAATCATATTCTGTAGCTTCAAGTTTCCTTAAAGCTTCATTACCATTACAAGCTTCATCTAAGTCTTCATAACCTAAGCCTCGTAACATGTGCATCATAACCTGACGCATAGACAACATATCATCGACCACAAGCACTTTCATCACAACATCCCTTTAATAGATAACCTCGGCTAATCATTAAGTGTAGACAGTAATAATATATTTACCAGTACATAAGTAATGAAAACCAAACTTTATGTAAAACACACTTGACACAAAAATCAAAACAACTTAAATTAAAGACAAGCAAGCTTTACATAAGATAAAGTTTAGTTGAAATAAGTTAATATCATAAGGAACTAAGCAATGACTAAGTCCGGCCAAGTAAATACCAATGAATATAATGATCGCAATTGCCAAAATACTCGAAACTTAAGAAACTGGACTGCCGCTTGGGTTATTTCAATGGCTATCGCTGCCTTTGCCCCAAAATACCTGTGGGAATTCAACACACTGTTAAGTGCCATTGCTATTGTCATCAGCTTAGGTGTTGGTTTAGGTATGCTCTTAGCAAATAGACGTTACTTACGAGGTCTTGATGAAATGCAGCAAAGGATATTATTTGATGCGATGGGTTTATCTTTGGGAGTAGGACTTGTTGTAGGTTTAAGCTATGAGTTGCTCGAAGATATAAAACTTATTAGTTTTCAACCGGAAATTGCGCATTTAGTCGTGGTTATGTGTTTAAGCTATCTTGTCGGTATTATTGCTGGTCATAGGAAGTTTCAATGAAAAATCGCTTAAAAGTATTACGAGCAGAGCGCGACTGGACTCAAGCACAGTTAGCCTCAGCATTAGGCGTATCAAGGCAGACAATCAATGCGATAGAAAAGGGTAAATTCGATCCCAGTTTGCCATTAGCGTTTAAAGCAGCTCGATTATTTAAAATGGCAATAGAAGAAATTTTTCAAGATGAAGAGCAATAGGGTCTGCTGATTTTTCAGTTTATCACACTGTTGCTCTTGAAAAAGAGGTCAGTCGAGGCGTTTAAAGTAATGTTTGGTTGCTCCAAATACACTTTAAGCAACAAAGAGTGACGCTTTTTCAAGGCAACCCGAAGGGCTATGACTAACTTTCAACCTAACTTTGTTAAAAATCGTTAAAGTAGGTGGCTACATATCACTCTTTTCGCCTTGTTATCTTAAAAGTTAGCCAATAGCAGAGACTATAATGAAAGATCAACAGCCCCTATAAATCGCACTCTGCTTCGAAAGTCATCACAGCTTTAGTTATTGGGTGGCTTAACGTTAACTGCTGCGCATGTAAATGCAAACGTTGAGCCTTATTCATCTCATTGTTGTGATAATCTTTATGGCCATACAAGTCATCACCCAAAATAGGTAAATTTAATCCTTGAGGGTGAGCACAATGAACACGTAATTGGTGTGTGCGACCCGTTTCAGGGTAAAGATAAAGTTTAGTTCTCCCCTCTTCGCAACTGATAACTTGCCATTGAGTTTTTGCCGGCTTGCCATGTTCAAAACACACCAATTGCCTTGGTCTATCATCAAGGTCGCCGCGCAATGGCAGAGTAATCTCACCTTGGCTTTGCGCCAATGACTTTTCAACATCGCCCTCCAGCACAGCCAGATAACGCTTTTTAATATCACGATTAATAAACTGCTGTTGTAGGTGTTTTTGCACACGTTGCGTTAACGCTAATACCATCAGGCCTGATGTGGACATATCCAAGCGGTGAACAATTAAGCTACCGGTGGCTTGGGGAAATTGTTGCTTTATACGTAAATAGACCGAGTCTTCAATATTTTTTCCTGGTACCGACAAAAACTCATTGGGCTTATTAACAACCACCAGATATTCATCCTGATAAATTATAGGAAGCTCTTTGCCTTGAGCTGGATTTATCAATAAAGGATTCTCATCCACTGCCATGCCAGCAAGCATATGCGTCAATATTGGTTGGCATTTACCTGAACAAGCACCATAAAAATTTTTATGTTGTCTCAAGGCTGATTTAGGCGCTTTACCCCACCAAAACTCAGCCATAGCCAAAGGCTGTAACTTGTGCTGAAAAGCAAATTGTAAAAGTTTCGGCGCCGCACAATCACCCGTTCCTGCGGGCGGCATAGGAAAAGCTGTCTGTTGAAAAATTTCCATCAGATCTTTTTCTACACCAGCAGCGTTTAATAAGCGGTATTGCTTAAATAGTTTTTTTTGCAGTCTGGTAGATAGTCGTTTACGTTTATTTTTTAAGGTATTTATTTCATCGGTTAGCTTGGTTAAAGCTTGCTGAGCTTGCGCAGTTTTGTCTTGCCAATATCGTTTCAAATCCCTTAACTGATTTTTATCGGCGACACTCTCTTTGGCTAATAGTTTGAGTGGAGTTACTGATTCAACTTCACTTAAGGAAGCTCTTATTTGACTGCGTTTGTCTTTACGCGTTTTTCGATTAATAGTCATCGTTTGTTGCAGACTTTCAATACTCTGTTTTTCTTGTTGTAACAATAAAGATAACGCTTGCTGGTATTGTTCGAGCTCAGGAGCAGCCATTAGCTGCTCTACTTCGGTGTTTATCTGATTAATAATTAAATTGTCAGCATGAAAAAAGTCATCTTGGCCATTAAGATCAAATACCGGTGCAACAAAGTTAATGCCGACATTTTGAGTAAAACTTTTCCCTGAATAAGCCGTTAAATATCCTATTTCACCATTATCATTAGCGACCAAAAGTACGCCAAACATTTTGCCAACACCGGCTAACTCTTGTTCAAGCAATGGCGACTTTGCTAATTGTTGTTGTAATTCATCTGCGGCTAGCAAACAAAGTGGATGTGGCTCGTAACAAAAAGGGTAAGTAAAGCGTTTAGGTAAACTGTAGTCGGCAATAGTTGCTTTAAATACAGTAAAACACTGAGTTGAATTTATCATTGGCCAATAATTACCAGGTCATTTTCTTGCGAGCTATCGTCTTCACACCAAATGGGGCGTTTAGTCATTACTTTAGTAAACATTGGGCTTTGTAAAAATCTATCGAGCCAACGCCTTAGCTGTGGGTATGGTGCTTGCAGATACCATTGACGCTCGACACGTGAAAATTGACGGACAAAAGGTAATAAAGCGATATCGAGTAAACTTATCTTATCTGATATTAAGAAATTATGATTATCTAAACGTTGCTCTAGTGATTTTATAAAAACCTCACACTGTTGACGACACTGCTCAATATTCGTTTCATGATAACGTTTCGCACACTTATAGACTTCTAAACAAGACTTGAATTCTTGATCAAAAATGCTAATGACTTTCATCATTTCGATAAGTAGCTCTTTATTATCTTTATGTAATAAGTCATCTGGGTCTGAGTTTGATAAAGCCCATAACATCACATCGATACTTTCTTCTATCACTTGCGGCTCTGGCTTAGTCAGTACTAACACAGGTACAGTACCTTTTGGAGAAGCGATAAGCATTGCTGTTGGTTTATTACTTAATACCACATCGCGTAAAATAACCGCTTGCTTAGCATAATAAATGGCAATTCTTGAGCGTATTGCGTAGGGGCAATTACGCAACGAATAAAGTATAGGTAAATCAAGGGTATTCAACATTATTATTCTGTATCACCAATAAATATTGTGCTGGTACGCTATTTATTAGCATCGATAACCACAGTTAACGTCGCTTTAGCGCTATTCATTAGTTGATTATACAGGTAAAATCCCACCTCATTAAAGTTAAGGTAAATTAAGTAGCACAAATGAGTTCAAAAATAGAATTATTAGCCCCCGGTGGTGACATCGACGCCATAAAAGCCGCCATTATTGCCGGAGCCGATGCCGTGTATTGTGGCTTAGACACCTTTAATGCCAGAAACCGCGCCGCTAATATTTCCTTTGATGAGCTAGTAGGTATCATTAGATTAGCTCACGAGTATCAATGTCAGATTTTCCTTACCCTAAATATTGTTATTTTAGAGCGAGAGTTTAAATCATTAGCCAGTTTATTAAGTAAACTCGTTAACACCAGTTTAGATGGTGTTATCGTGCAAGATATTGGCTTATTTAACTTAATTAAAAAGCATTTTCCAACCCTAGATATACATGCCTCAACACAAATGACCACTCACAATATCGGTCAAATTCCTTTCCTTAAAAAGTTAGGGGCTTCAAGGGTGAATTTATCACGAGAGATGAATTTACGAGAAATTACTGCCATTACTCAGGTTGCTAAAGAACATGAAACCTTGGTTGAAGTATTTGTTCACGGCTCTTTATGTGTAGCCTTTTCAGGTTTATGTTACTCAACGTCAGCTAGTGTCGGCAATTCAGGCAATCGAGGTCGTTGTAGCCAAGCTTGCCGTGAAGAATACGAAACCACAGAGTCGGGAAATAATTTCCCGTTAAATATAAAAGATAACTCTGCATTTTTTGATTTACCTGCTTTGATTGATGCGGGTGTTGACTCGTTTAAAGTTGAAGGGCGCATCAAGGGTGCTAACTATGTTCACACTGTAGTAGACAGCTTTAGAAAACAAATTGATGGCATACTTGATACCGGAGAGCTAACTCAAGACGGTGAGCGTTTATATCAAGTATTTAATCGTGATTTCTCCAATGCTTTTTTACGTGGTGACTTAAATCAATCTATGTTTATTGATAACCCTAGGGATAATTCAACCAAACATGCTCTTGATAAAAGTAATGCGATTTCGGTGGTACAAATACATGACGTAGAGCAAGAACTTCATCAGCAAAATAAACAAATTAAAGCCACTGTATTTGATAAAATCAACTGTTTAAGTATTGATAAATTATCGCTAACGTTAGACTTCTCTGGAGAAATAAATACACCATTAAGCATAGTTGCTACTGTCACTAACAATGATGAGTACCAAGAATTTATCGTGCAATCAACAAGCTTATTAACACCAAGTGAAAAAGCCTGTATTGATCACAGTGTTATTGAAAAGCGTTTTAAAAGCTTTAATAACAGCAGCTACCAATTAACCAAAATTGACACAGATAGCTTGCTTTCGGGTTTAAGTATTCCATTTAAAGAGCTGAGCCAATTGAAAAAACAGCTGGCAAGTTTGTTGAACGACAATCAAGCTGTGTTACCTGAAGTCATTCTGCCTAAATTAACGCATCACGCCAAAGAAAAAGCTAGTGATGATCAAAAAGCTAACTTATCAATACTTATTTGTGATGAAGCAGATGTTGCATTAGCCGATGACACTGATGCCGATATTTACTTTAAATTACCTGATGCCTATAAACGCGGCTGTACTAAATACGTTGATTTTTTTAACGCTAATCCAAATATCATTCCTTGGTTCCCTGCTGTGCTCATTGGTAAAGATTATGATGTTGCAGTAAATATTTTGCATCAAGTCAAACCTAAGTTGATTGTTACCAATAATACCGGTATCGCCTATGAAGCATATCGTTTAGGAATCAAGTGGCTTGCTGGACCATTTTTAAATACCACCAATTCTTATGCACTAATGGCACTACAAGAGGACTTTGATTGTAGTGGCGCCTTTATTTCTAATGAAATCAATAAACAGCAAATACGAAACATCGCCCGTCCGAAGAATTTTAAGTTACTGTATAGCATCTACCATCCTATTTTATTAATGGCCAGTAGACAGTGTTTTTTCCAACAAAGTGTCGGCTGTGAAAAACCCAGAATCGATAACGGTTGTATGCTGTCTTGTGATAAATCCACCAGTATTACTAACCTCAAAGGCGATAACTTTGCTATTGATAAGCAAAAAGGTGGTTATCCAAGCATTTATAACCAAGATCAATTTTTAAACATAGAAATCCTAGACGATCTCAATGATTTATTTGACACCTTTATGATTGATTTAACTGACATAGGCATGGGTGATAAATCTAGCCCAGATAAAGTGAGCTTAATTAAGCAGTTTGAGCAGTTATTATCAGGGAGCGCTGAAACAGCTAATACCTTACATACCATGGTACCTGAGTCAACATTAAGCCAATACTATACTGGCTTGTAACGTTTAGATATTGGCCTCTTCTTCCCAGAGCCATTCAAGTGCAGCTGCTTTTGCGGTGAACACTTGAATGTTTAGCTCGGCAGAGCTAGGAATATCAGCCGAAAAATCAGCACTTAATTTAGCCATTTTATTTGGCGCGAATATCGCTATTTTATCTAATGCCGCTAATTGACCAAATGCGATTAAAGCATCTAATTCGGTAGAATATGAATTACGCTTATTTATCAGTAATGAAAAGCTAGAGGTGAAAATTTCACTGAGTTTTTGATGTATTTCTTCTACCATTGCAAGATTAATATTCATGCCAGCATCAACAATTATTTCTCCCATTTTCTCACCTAACACATTGATCGTTGCGTAAGAGACCCGGTAACACTCCATCTAAAACCTTATCATTCAAAAATTTAAAACGACTGCAATTTAAGCTTACTTAAAATACGTTACTTAAAAAAACAGTTAACTACAAGAATTCCTCTATATAAGACCCATAAAATGCGCAATAACTTGCATTTAACTATCAAGATTATTTAATAGGTAAGCTAATTGCCCCCTTGGTACATGGCGTCAAAATCAGCAATATTATGTTCCCAAATTGGTTTACCTTTACCAATATAATCACGTACGGCATCAAAAAATAGCCTTGTTCTTACCGGAAGATCTCGGTGCGGATAAATGGCATACATTGCGGCATAGTCCGATAAATTCACGTCGGTAAGTATGGGAACTAAATCTCCACGACTCACTTCATCACCAATGATAAAAGCAGGTACCACAACATATGCACTTCCCGACAAGGCCTTTAATAAAAGTACTTCGGCATCATTGGCTCGAAAAACACTATTAATTAATTGCTCTGCCGGTTTTCCTTTGTCATTAATGTAATCAATACCTTTGATCCTTACTGATCTACTGGCGTAACTAGCGGCAGGTAAACCACCTAGATCTGCAATTGTTTTCGGCATGCCATAGGTTTGAATAAACTCAGGGGATGCTAATATAGCAAGTCGATTTCTTGCAATTTTTCGAGCAATTAAAGTTGAGTCTTTCAGCTCCCCGACCCTAAAAGCTAAATCAACCCCTTCGGCTACAATGTCGACAACACGATCTTCAAGTAAGAGTTCTATTTCAACTTGTGGAAAACGCTTTTGAAAATCATTAATCACTGGCTGTAAATAACGTTTAGCAATATTGAATTAATGCGATTTTGCGGTCGTATCGCTTGTTTAAAACCTCTTCCGGCGCTAGATCAAGAGTTACTATTCAAAAAAGCGCCAAACATCAGTATTGTCTCTTTAGGCGGCGCTTGGTTAGCCAATAGTTTATGTGCACAGCAACATATGAGCTTTATGAGTAAACTACTCTTGGAAAGTGTTGAAAATAACACTATCAAACTACCAGAGATTAACATGATTGATTTTAATGCTGATACCATATCAACCGCATTGAACCAGCAATTTTCAGCTGAATCTCGCGGTAAATTTGTCGTTGATCTCACCAACGTTAATATAAAGCAATAAAGTTAATTGATTCCCATGAAATTTATCGCTCATTAATTATTTAGCTTTTAGCAAATACACATCAATAGACTATCACTTTTCAATAATCACAGTTTCTTCTAGTTCACTTGTATTTACAGTGAAGGATTTGGAATGTGATGATAACTCGCTAGATTCTCCAAATAGATTCAATCCAAACCATAACAATGCTGTAGATGTAACAAGTACTAGCCACCATGAAACGCCAAAACCTGTAACCAAGGTGCCTAAAAAGGCAGTGGTACCAATAACAAGTGAATATGGCATTTGTGTTCGAACGTGATCTATATGATTACACTGAGATGCCATGGAGGCTAAAATAGTAGTATCTGATATTGGCGAGCAATGATCTCCCCACACGGCGCCAGCGAGTACACAAGAAATAGAAGAGTAGATGATGTGCATATTCTCTGGGTCAACATAGCCACTATCCGTTGAAACTAAACTCCAACTCACAGGAACAACCAATGGCATTAATATTCCCATAGTTCCCCAACTTGTACCTGTTCCTAACGAAATAACACCCGACAGTACAAAAATAATTGCAGGAAACAAAGCAGGATAAATTCCATCTCCTATTATGGCCGCTAAATAACCGGCAGTGTTAAGCTCTTTGGTTATTTCAGCGAGCGCCCAGCTCAACACAAGAATAACTAACGCTGAGGTAACGTTACTTAAGCCATTAACCCAAGCATTTATTGTATCTTCTATCGATAGAATTCTTTGAGCAATAGTTATAACAATGGCAACAATTGAGCCTAAAAAGCCACCAAATAATAAAGCTACCAATGAGTTAGCGCTGCCGAGTATCTCTGTTATTGTACTTCCTTGACCCGTTATTAAAATGCCAACGAAAACTGTGATTATTAAAATGAAGATAGGTAACATGGCATTCAACCAGCTAGATTGTAGCTTATCAGGAGTGTCTGCAGATAAAGCTGATTTATCTAACACTGCTTTTCCCGATAAAGCCCTTTTTTCCGCTATTAACATTGGACCAAAATCTTTTCCTGTAAAAGCGATAAACATGACAAAAATGAGCGTCAACAATGGATAGAAGCTATAAGCGATTGAGTGTAGGAAAATAACATAGGGTTCGCTTAAACCATCAATACTTTCAATTGCGGTTTCAATCAAGCCAACCTCATAGCCAATCCAAAGTGAAATTAACGCGATAGAGGCTAAAGGCGCAGCAGTTGAATCAACTAGGTAGGCTAATTTCTCACGAGAAACTTTCATTTTATCAATGAGCGTACGCATGGTGTTACCGACAATTAATGTATTAGCATAGTCATCAAAAAAAATGACAAACCCCATAAAAACAGTACTTAACTGGGCTTTTTTTCGGCTACTCGCCCAACGTTTTACCTGTTCGATTAAGCCAATTAAACCACCATTAGCAGCAATAACGCCCACCATTCCACTTATAAACAACGTAATTAGAATGATAGAAATATGTTCGGTATCATTCATAACATTCAGAGTATATTTTTGTGGTATATCGACTAAAGCTTGAAAAAGCGCACTGAAGTCTTTTCCTGCTATTGCCCATGCGCCAAACCAAATTCCCAAAAACAACGCAATAATAACTTGCCGGAGAATGAAGGCGGCTAAAATAGCTATAAGTGGCGGTAAAACTGAAATGACGTTTGCTGATTCTAGAGATGAGCTACCTTCAGCTAAGTATGCGACTGTAAATGAGGCAACCAAAAGAGCAATAATTGATACCCAACGTTTTATACCCATCGTTACTCCAATTTCATTATCCTTTGAGTATACATTTTTATTAGAAGCAACAATGCTTAAAGTCAGCCATACTTTTCAATATGTTAACGTTAAAAGGAAATGAAAATATTTGAAAATAATGATATTGAGTGTAGGTTAGGAAAATAATAAATACCAATAAGCCAAAGGACTGTATCATACCAACCGGACTAATTAGCAGATCATTTAGCGAGCGTTAATTAATCCGTTTGGTATTAATATTTACTACTTTTGTGTCATATGGTCTAGCGCCAACGGATTAA
>NZ_BAAJMC010000017.1:0-81584 GCF_057551365.1 Colwellia sp. KS18-150
TATGTTTGTGCGCTTAATTTTATTTAGCGATTGTACAACGTCACTAACTCTTTGAAACGCATTATTAGCATAAGCGATGACAAAGTACTCTCCTCGCTTTTGATTAAACCCCAAAATTTTATTTGTAAGAGCAACTTTACCAAAATATAAATCAAGATCTTGACGTGAAAGACTTAACTCAATTGATATTCCTCTCACACTGCCGTATACGATTTCATTTTTAATGTCGCCGACATTGCTCCATGGTACGTGATGAAAAGATTGAATTTTAGATTTACTTTCTTGTGGAAAGTACAACCCTTTAGCATCCGCAGAAAAGTAAACCCAGCCACGCCAATTTTTTGTTTTTAAAGACGCGAATAAAAACACCGCACCCAAAATTAAAAAAGCGTACTTTAGAGCTTGAGGTGAACCTTCAGCCCATTGTTCATAGGTAAAGAAAGTTACCAGTAATACTATTGAAACAATAAAGTAAGAAAAACATATGAGTTTAGCTCCCCATGGTGGTGTTTGATATTTAAAAGTTTGACTCATCTATGGTGCACACCGATCCTGAAAAACATATAACGCCAAGCTAAGCGGAAAAATGCGGTTGGCTAAAATGCGCGAGGTACGAGCCGCAGCCAACTGTAATTTTTCCGTTTAAGCGCCTTGTTATGCGCTGGTTGTGATGACCACAAACAGCACAATTTATATAAGATTTAATGGCAGCTCTTCGGTAGAGTTAAAAAACTCAAACTCAGCTTTTGCCACCAAACCACGAATTTTGAGCCACATAATTTACGTGGCGTTTATCACCAAAACTAGTTTGGCGAGAAACTGTTTAGCCAAAAGCTGAAACAGAATATTTGGCACTTAAGTTACCAATACAAAGGAAAAGCAACAAGTGCAATAACCTTTGTAAAACACCAACCGCGAAAAATAAATTTCATTGACTTAAGGCTGACGCATAACGCCAAGCTAAGCGGAAAAATGCGGTTGGCTAAAATGCGCGAGGCACGAGCCGCAGCCAACTGTAATTTTTCCGTTTAAGCGCCTTGTTATGCGTTGGTTGTGATGACCACAAGCAACGCAATTTATATAAGATTTAATGGCAGCTCTTCGGTAGAGTTAAAAAACTCACACTCAGCTTTTACCACCAAACCATGAATTTTGAGCCACTACTTAAAAAGTGGCGTTTATCACCAAAACTAGTTTGGCGAGAAACTGTTTAGCCAAAAGCTGAAACAGAATGTTTGTCACTTAAGTTACCAAGACAAAGGAAAAGCAGCAAGCGCAATAATCTTTGTAAAACACCAACCGCGAAAAATAAATTTCATTGACTTAAGGCTGACGCATAACGCCTCGTTAAGAGGCAAATAATATGTTGGCTAAAATAAGCGACGCAGGAGCAAAAGCCAACTGTTATTTGTCCTGCTTTAACGACTTGTTAGTAGTGTTTTCACACAAACCTATTTGCTTTTTAATGTTTAAAGCTGCATTTATCCACGGGCTATGGAATCTAACGCTTTCGCCACCCTCAAGCGTAATATCACCAGAGTAGCCATTTAAAACTGCTAAAGAATAAAAGTTACCATCAGTGGTTATTACCTCAATATCAGATGTGTTTTTCGTTATTTCCAACGTATCTGTAATCGCTTTTTTTAAACTGATTACCGCAGCTTTTACAGGTAAGCAGTTTGCTACCTCAATCGTTGTGTTCTGAATTTCATTGGAAGCTAAAGTCTGCGATATTTGAATAGTACTATCACTAATAAAAAAACCGTATTCAGATCCCGGCTCTTTCCATGGGCCTGAAATTAAAAATTGTATTCCATCATATTCTAATTCATCTTCAAAACCTCTTTCCAAAATATTGGAATTGTTTTGAGCACAAGAAAACAATAAAGATATAAGAACCAAAACTGTGAATTTACGCATAAATATTTGACACTACTAACGCCTTGCTAAGAGGCGAGTAATTGTTGGCTAAAATGTGAAGCGAAGCGGAACCGAGCCAACTGTTACGAGTCCTGCTTGAGCAACTTGTTATATGCAATTTTCAACAGCTACAACCTGATATTTTATAAACTTACCATTTTTATGAACCCGACTAAAACAATACTTTCCATTTACAGCCATATCTAAGTTTACAGAAGTTTCGTGAAACTCATTGGTCGGGAGTTTAAATCTGGCTAGGTTGTAATGAGGAAACTTTCCTGCTTTACGAACGCTAATAGGCTCAATTAAGAATGTTGACTCAAAGTTGAATTCATCTTTGGAGCTATATAAATCTGAGCTGATAAAAAGCCACAACACCAAAGATAACGTTGATACGAGCACAATACCTAGGATTGCTAATTTAAATTTTACTTTGGGCTTAAGCCTTACTCGGTATGAATTATTTCGCATTGCATATAACGCCCCAATAAGGGGCTGATAACGCATGGCTATACTGTGAAACGAAGTGGAACTGAGCCATGCTTTAGCAGTCCCACTTGATTGGCTTGTTAGCTTGCGATAAACAGGATAAACAATACAGTGAGAAGAATTGCAAAAATATAAAGTACATTAACTAGCAAGACAGAATCTTTAAACTCTTTGTATGGATATGACTTATGTAAGTCGATATTTTTAATAAGTTTACCTGAAATATAATCTAAAACTAAGGCCATAATAATACAAGAGTAAATAAAAACGTCATCAGGCACGTCAAAATAAAATAACCCGTAGAACAAAACTGGTGAGAGGAAATAAATAAAAAACACTGTAATTTGTAAACGAACATAATGGTAACTATTACTTGGGCTTACTCCACCTCGTTCTGCTAAAATCTTTGTTCCTATCGCAATCTTTTTAATAACATCCATTGTTTCGTAATTCTCATGCTTCGAGGTTCAACTAGCAAGCTAACGCCGCACTAAGCGGACTAAAAAAGTGGGTTATAATGTGTAGCGAAGCGAAACCTAACCCACTGTTTTAGTTCCGTTTAAGTGCCTTGTTAGGTGTTTTCCCACAATACATTGTTATTGCTTGAATACTTAAACAATGCCCAAGGCAGTAATATAGATGGTAAAGAAAAAGCTAATACTTTAACAACAGTTATATGATCATGTACTGCTGAATAGAGTAGAAATGGCCTTAGTAACCACGTATGCAATAAAGTTAAAATAGAGAACCAAAAAATAACCAACCATAATTGCCTAGTTAAAATACCCTTTTCATATACTAAGCCCCACAAACCAACAATAGAAAACCAATTTACAATAGTATTAAAGTTAAATGGTACTTCATTGTAAAGTCCAAGATAAATTACAGCACACAATTCATAGGCAAGGATTACGAAAAAATACCCTTTCCAGTTAAAAATATTCATTGAACACCTATAAATTAACACCTAACGCCCCAATCAGAGGCAATAAAATAGCTGGTTAAAATTGGCGACGAAGGAGCAAAACCAGCTGTTTTTTGTCCTTTGAATTGGCTTGTTATATTTACATTACTGAAGAGTATAACGCCACTAAAAAAAGGCTCATAACGATAACAGCAACAATTAACCCTGTTTGTCTTTTTGATAAGCCCGGAACAAGAACAGCTTCATAGTAATTAAAAGGATGATAATAAACCTTAATTTCATCACCAACTTGATATTTAGCTGTTTCAACTAGAGCTTCGTTTTCACTTAAAAATGAAGTGAAACTTTTGTATGTAACGTTATCACATACAACAGGATAAGATCTTACCTTAAATTTATACTTGATGACTGGCTCGTAATGTACATCATCCGAGAAGTCCACTTTTCTGACTTTGGATTCAACGATAGTCCCTGTCGTTACCGGCCAATTTTTTGAACGAAAAGCAAACCAAAGCAACTTTACTGAAATAAAATAAAGGGCTATCAGTAATAAAAGTATGAGTGCACCCGCCAAACTATTTCCTGTAAATATAACAACTTATTAGAAGGAAATTTTCTCGCTTTAAACAAGGAAAAAATCTCGCTTTCTACATTTTATAATCTAAAGATACGTTATTTATCTATTATCCACAACACCTTACAAATAGTTCATATGTACCATTATGATGAAAGCGAGAAATAATCCTCTTTATTGGCAAAAAGGAGGAAACACAGCTATACTGTATAAATAAACAGTACACCGAGAAATTTATTATGGATAATTTAAACTCTCCTTTTCTAACTTATATTCAGGAAGAAATGTGGACTAAAAGGTATGCAAAACGCACTATTGAATCTTATCTTTTTTGGATAAAAGCATTTATTATATTTAATGATAAACGCCATCCCAATAGTTGTCACAACAGTGAAGTTGAAGCTTTCCTTTCTCACCTTGCTAACGTGTCAAATGTAGCTCCTAAAACTCAAGCCTTAGCACTAAATGCACTCGCATTTATGTATAAGAGTATTATTAAAAATGAACTAACTTTCGAGCTTAATTTTAATAAAAGTCACATCCAACAAAAGCTGCCTGTTGTGCTAACACAGCATGAAGTAGCAAAGTTACTCTCGCAAATTAATACTAACTTTAGATTAATCTGCCAACTGATGTATGGAAGCGGTCTGCGCTTAATGGAAGCTGTACGCTTACGCGTGCAAGATATCGATTTCGATCACTACGCTGTTCGTATTTGGCAAGGAAAAGGAGCAAAAAACCGTTGTGTCACTTTAGCTAAAGAGCTTGTAGAGCCATTAAAAATGCAAATTAGCTTTGTTGAATTACTTTTTAATATGGATGTTGAAAATGAAGACTATCAGGGCGTCTATTTACCTTTTGCATTAAGTAGAAAGTACCCTACCGCCAGAAATGAGTTGGGATGGCATTACTTATTTCCCTCAAAAAGACTCAGTATTGATCCAGAGTTCAATGCGCTTAGGCGACATCATATTAATGAAACGGCAATTCGAAAGGTGGTTAAACAAGCTGCAAAAAAGGCTAACATAGAAAAAAATGTAACTTGCCATACCTTGAGGCATTCATTTGCGACTCATTTATTACAGCGTGGAGCAGATATTCGCACCGTGCAAGAACAATTGGGCCATAGTGATTTGCGCACTACGCAAATTTACACCCATGTTATTGAGCACGGCGCTAATGGTGTGCGTAGCCCGTTATCAGACTTACCTTAGTTTTAACGCTTCGCCAGAAGAAAACGGCTACTCTTCTTCACCGCCATCAAGTATTTCAGCAAATTTTTCTAATTTTTCAAGGGCTAAAGCATGTACCGATTTACGTGGGTATCTACCCGTTTTACTAAGCTCACCGGCTTTATTTGCCATTAACAGCTCTAACGCTTGATCAATGCTTTCTACAGCATAAATAGCAAACATATTTTCTTCAACGGCCGAAATAACTTCATGGTTTAACATTAAATTCACCACGTTAGTTTTCGGGATAATTACCCCTTGCTTACCCGTTAAACCTTTATCTTTACACAGTTGAAAAAAGCCTTCTATTTTCTCATTTACACCGCCAATAGATTGCACTTCGCCGTGTTGATTAATAGAGCCAGTAATCGCAATACCCTGCTCAATAGGTAATAAGGTAACCGCAGATATCAATGCGCATAGCTCAGCCATGGAGGCGCTATCGCCATCAATATGTCCGTAAGATTGTTCAATAGCAATATTGGCCGATATACTCACCGGAAAATTCTGCCCGTACTTGTGTCCCAAATACCCTGTTAATAACAGCACACCTTTTGAATGAATAGATTTACCTAAATCTACTTCTCGTTCTATATCAGTAACGCCTTGGCTGCCGGCATAAACGGTGGCAGTAATCCGTGCAGGCGTACCAAATACGCTATCACCAATTTCTAATACCGTTAGACCGTTAACTTTACCAACAAACTTACCGTCAGTGTGTATCAGTACTTGTTGCTCTTTTATTTCATCTAACCAAGTTTCACTTAGTCGTCCTATGCGTCGCTTTTTAGCCGCCAACGCCAATGCTATGTGCTCTGCTGTCAGGTTACCGTTTGCTCCTGCCTTGCCCCAGCAATAATTCGCTTCATCTAATAAATCATTCACTTGTACAATATTGGCTGAAATCTTATGTTGATGTTCTGCTCGTCTTAATGCGTAACGAACCAGTTCAAGTACCGCTTGGTCATCAAGCTCAGGGTAGTTATTTTTAAACGCGCGTTGACGAATCAAGTTGCTAAAAGCCACTAAGTTTTCATCGGTTTTGGTTAAGTGGCGATCAAAATCTGCTAATACTCTAAATAGCTCAGTAAATTCTTGATCATAGTCTTGTAAGGTGTAGTAAATCTCTGCATCTCCAAGCAAAATCACTTTCACTTGCAGTGGGATTTTTTCAGGTTGCAGGCTGTAAGCACCCGGTTGACTTAACTCTGAATAAGGGTTTTCTATGGTCACTTGTCCAGTTTTTAACGCCAGCTTTAATCGGCTCCACACCATAGGTTGTGTTAACAATTTGTCGGCATCAAGCAGTAAGTAGCCACCATTTGCTTTATGAAGTGCGCCGGGGCGAATTAAACGATAGCTGGTATAACTTCCTCCTTGAAAACTGGCAAAATCTACATGACCAAATAAATTTTGATAGGTTGGGTTTTGCTCATAAACAACAGGTGCACCATCGCTAACATCACGCGGTACTAGTAGGTTCGGGAGGAATCGCTCCACCATTAATTTACGTAGGTCTTTATCGTTAACAGGGTCTTCTTCTTCAGTGACTAAAATTTCTAATACCGCATCAACAATATGAGTTTTTACTTTAGCTAAATATTTCAATACGCCATTATTAGTAGAAAACTCTTGTTCAAGCTCATTTAAATAAGGAGTAATTCCCTGCTCAGCGGTATCATATTTCAGTTTACGCATCTTATCTGAAGAGATGCGTTTCCAAAGCGGTAATTCAAGTAACTGCTCGGCTAATACATTTTCAAGCTCAGCTAATAATTGATAAAACTTAGCTCTTTCTGGCTCATCAATATTAGCAAATTCTTTATCATTTAATGGTTTGCCATCAACCAAAGGTGAAAACCCTACTTCGCCATTTTCTTCGTACAAGGCAACATTATTTTTAAGTGCTATGTCTTCAACCGCGGCAATCGCTTGGTCATACTTTTTATTAAATTCACGATCAATGGCTGACTTTTGACGTTGATAACCTGGGTTATCAAATATTTCAGGGAACAAATCCATCAATTCATCAATGAACTTATTCATTCGAGATAACAACTGCTTGCCATCTCCCGGATTCACGTACAATTTATATGGCGCGTGAGTTTCATCAAAATTATTAATGTAGCACCACTCTGGCGGAGTTGGTTGCTCTTTAGCTAAGCTGGTGAGCATTTGCTTAATTAAGGTTTGTCTTCCGGTACCATGCTCTCCCATGGCAAACACATTAAAACCAATTGCAGACATAGCCAAGCCAAACTCAAGTGCTTCTTTGGCACGTTCATGGCCAACAAAACCTTGTTTTATCGTACTGGCACTTTCTGATTGAGAAAATAATTGTGCTGATATGGTTGAGCTAAGTTGAGACGGGATAAGTTTACATTCTGAAACTGACGGTGTAGTCATGAAGATCCTTGAGAAAACATACGTTAAATACGAATACTATTTTAGCAGTCCGTATAAGTGTAACTGCTATACGCTGTACTAACAATATCAGGGCAAAAACAATAAAATCAAGGGCTAAGGGGTAAACGACTAAATTCCTCACCACCGCAATTTGCGCAAACACCTAACTCACTAGCGTGCATTACTGTTATGGTTTCTTGACACTGCTGACAAGCTAATTCGCCAAAGCCAATAATATCGCCGGTATGATAGAGTCCATCATGTTCAAAATCATCAACTAATTCTGCCCATTCTACTTGCGACTTGTCTGTTAATTGCGCAAGCGTTGACCATAATGATTCATTAAGTAACCCTAAGTAGAGTGAGTGTTTTGCTTGTGATTGATTAAGTTGATAAAAGTCATGTAAATCATGGCGCATATTGCTGATAAATTGCCTTAGTTTTTCTTCCGACATTTGCTCAAGCGCTTCGCCATACAATTTCGTCTGTTTAAGCAATTCATTTACTTTAGGTTTTTGTATTTCTTTAGCTTCATTGAGCCAAGCATTAAGGTTTTGATATATTTGCATTAAATATTGTTTTTTCTCGGTCATAACCCTTTCCTTATTGCGCAACTTTTTATTGTTTTTAACTTACTACTATTAAGTATAGACAAAATCAGTAATTAAGCTTGTTGTTGCAGGGTTAGATAAGGTATTCTATCGCGATAATTTAAACTCAAGTTTATTGCGTTTTTTACTCGCCTTTGTAAACAACAAAACCGCGAAAACCAACGAAATAACACCCCAAATTAGCGTTCGAGAAACCATTAATGGAAGCCATTTATAATCCCCAAGCAATTGAAGCAACAGTGCAAAAATTTTGGACTGACAACAATACTTTTAAAGCGATAGAAGATGAAAGCAAAGAAAAATTCTACTGCTTAGCCATGTTCCCTTACCCAAGTGGCCGTCTGCATATGGGTCATGTACGTAACTACAGTTTAGGTGATGTAATTTCTCGTTATCAGCGCATGCAAGGTAAAAATGTAATGCAGCCTATGGGATGGGATGCATTTGGATTACCTGCTGAAAATGCCGCGATTAAAAATAAAAGCGCGCCGGGTAAATGGACTTATCAAAATATAGATTACATGCGTAACCAGCTTAAATCTTTAGGCTTTGGTTACGACTGGGACAGAGAGTTAGCTACCTGTAAACAAGATTATTACCGCTGGGAACAATGGTTTTTTACCAAGCTTTATGAAAAAGGTTTAGTGTATAAGAAAAACGCAACGGTAAACTGGGATCCGGTAGATCAAACGGTACTCGCTAACGAACAGGTTATTGATGGTCGCGGATGGCGCTCAGGCGCAATTGTTGAGAAAAAAGAAATCCCTCAATGGTTTATTAAAATTACTGATTACGCACAAGAGTTACTTGACGATTTAGACCAGTTAACGGATTGGCCTGAGCAAGTAAAAACCATGCAACGTAACTGGATTGGTCGCTCTCAAGGGGTTGAAATGACCTTTGAAGTAGACGGTTTAGTTGAAGGTAAAAAAGAAAGCTTTGATATCTACACTACTCGTCCAGACACCTTAATGGGTGTGACTTATGTAGCACTTGCTGCCGAACACCCTTTAGCGTTAACAGCTGCTGCTGAGAATCCTGCGTTAGCGGATTTTATCCAAGAGTGTAAAGGCAACCAAACCACAGAAGCTGATATGGCGACTATGGAGAAAAAAGGTGTTGATACTGGCCTTAAAGCTATTCACCCACTTACCGGAAAATTAGTACCGGTTTGGGCTGCAAACTTTGTATTGATGGATTACGGCTCAGGCGCGGTTATGTCGGTTCCAGGTCATGATCAACGTGATTATGAGTTTGCCACTAAATACGGTTTAGCCATCACGCAAGTTATTGAAGGACAAGAAGGCGATGATATTACTAAAGCAGCACTGACTGAAAAAGGCAAATTAATCAATTCAGGTGACTTTGACGGCTTAGACTTTGAACAAGCATTTAAAGCGGTTAGCGATAAATTAATCAGTGAAAACAAAGGTAAAGTAACAACTAACTTTCGCTTACGTGACTGGGGTGTATCACGCCAACGTTACTGGGGTACACCAATCCCAATGATTAACTTAGCTAATGGCGAGTCTGTTCCAGTTCCAGAAAGTGAACTGCCAGTAGTATTGCCTGAAGATGTTGTCATGAACGGTGTTACTTCACCAATAAAAGACGACCCACAGTGGGCTAAAACGACTTATAACGGTGAAGATGCATTACGTGAAACAGATACTTTTGACACCTTTATGGAGTCTTCTTGGTATTACGCACGTTATTGTTCACCAAATGATGACAGCCAAATGTTAGATCCCGCAAAAGCGAATTATTGGTTACCGGTTGATCAATATATTGGCGGTATCGAGCACGCGATTTTACACTTACTTTATTCACGATTCTTCCATAAATTATTACGTGATGTTGGTCTAGTTGAGTGTGATGAGCCATACAAAAAGCTACTATGTCAAGGCATGGTATTAGCAGACACTTATTACCGTGAAGCCGATAATGGCGCACAAGAATGGATTGCACCAAGTGATGTTAGCGTAGAACGTGACGATAAAGGTCAAGTGACAACAGCTACAAGTAAAACAGACGGTGAAGCTGTTATTTCAGCGGGCATGAGCAAAATGTCTAAGTCGAAGAATAACGGTATTGACCCACAAGAAGTGATTCAAAAATACGGTGCTGATACCGTACGTTTATTTATCATGTTTACTTCGCCACCAGAGCAAACCTTAGAATGGTCTGATGCGGGTGTTGAAGGTGCGCATCGTTTTGTTAAGCGTGTATACAAGCTTGTTAATGACTTTATTGAAGCTAACTCTGACCTAACGTTAGATAGTAAAACGGCTAAATTAAATTCAGATCAGAAAAAACTGCGCCGTGAGTTACATAAAACCATCAGCAAGGTAACGGATGATATCGGTCGTCGAAATACCTTTAACACAGCTATTGCTGCTATCATGGAATTGATGAATCACTTAAGCAAAGCACCTATGACTACGGATGAAGATAAAGCAGTAATGCTTGAGTCGCTTCAAGCCGTCGTATTAATGTTAACGCCTATTACACCGCACATGTGTCACTATTTATGGTCACAAATCGGCTCAAACAATGACTCAGTTGAAGATGCTCAATGGCCAATCGTTGATGAAAGCGCCTTAATTGAAGATGAAAAACTTATCATTGTGCAAGTTAACGGTAAGCTGAGAGCAAAAATTACCGTTGCATCCGACGCCAGTAAAGAAGTGGTAGAAGAAATAGGTTTAGCAGATAGCGGCGTTGTTAAATTTACTGACGGTAAAACAATACGTAAAGTAATTTATATACCGGGTAAATTACTCAACATTGTGGCTAACTAATATGCTTAGTAAGTATTTAGCCGCTTTATTCACTGGCGCTCAGCTAAAAAAAACAGCTCTGATACTATGCCTTACTGGCCTAGTATCTAGCTGTGGTTTTCAGCTTAGAGGGGACTATTTACTTAGCGATGAGCTGCAAACCTTATATGTTAGCTCAAGTGATGTACACGGTGAATTAACCCGCTTAGTTAAGCAGCATTTAACGCATAATCAAGTTAAGGTGCTAAGACAAAAAACGGTTGAAGCACCTGAGCTGCGTATTATGTCTGATAAGCTTGATAGACGTACCTTGTCAGTGTTTCAAAACGGGCAAGTGGCTGAATACGAATTAATTTATGCGGTGCATTACCAACTTAGGTTTAATAATGAAGAGCCGCAAGATTACCGTTTTGAGCTTAATAGAGACTATCAAGACGATCCTAGTTTAGCACTGGCGAAATCGCGTGAACTCTCGTTACTATTAAGTGAAATGCGAAAATCAGCTGCAGATAAAATTTTACGCGATATGGCGAGAATACAACGGTAAACAACCTAGATGAAAATTTATCATAACCAATTATCACAAACATTAAATCAAGGATTTAAACCTGTGTGGTTGGTTTTTGGTGATGAGCCTTGGCAAAAAAATGATAGTTTAGCGACCATTAAAAGCCATGCTCAACAACAAGGTTTTAGTGAATTAATTCGTTTTAGTTGTGATAATAATTTTGACTGGCAGCAACTCATGGATGAATATCAGTCTATGAGTTTATTTGCTAGTCAGCGTATTATTGAAGTTGAATTCACTAGCATTAAAATTGGCGATAAAGGTAATAAGTCATTACTTGCCCTTAGTGAGATAATTGAAAAAAACTCATCATTACAAGATGTTATATTTATTTTTCACGGCCCTAAACTTGATGGCCCTAGCGCTAATAGAAAATGGTTTAAAAATTTCAGTCAATCAGGCTGTTACCTTCCTCTTTATGACTTAGATGCTAAGAGCCTTCCTCGATGGTTACAAACACAAGCAAGAAGCTTACAGCTTAATTTATCTTCAGAGTTGTCTTTGCTATTAATTGAGCTATTTGAAGGTAACTTACCTTCATTAGAGCAAGAGTTGCAAAAACTAGCGTTGTTATTTCCGCCTAATCAACAAATCAGTCTCAGTGATGCTGAGCACTTGGTGATTAATCAAGCCAAATTTAATCCATTTCAAATTATCGATGCTTTGCTACAAGGTAACTTTAAAAAGTGCATCACCATGTTAGATAGAATGCAACAAGAAGGCACCGCTGCTGCCCAGTTAATCTGGGTATTCCATAAAGAAATAAACCAATTGTATGCCATGCTGAGTAAACTCAATACAGGCATGTCACACGCTGATTTATTTAAAGAATACCGAATTTGGGATAAGCGAAAGCCTTTATATCAACATGCCCTTACCCACATTAGCCTTGCTAACGTTAAACGAGCCATGTCACGTTTAGCCGATATTGATTTATTAACTAAATCTAGCAGTGAATTTAATAGTTTTATCTTATTAGCCGATCTCTGCGTTACCCTATATCAAGGGGAAACGACGCAGCACTTTTCACTTAACTATGAATACAGTTAAGCCAAAAGGCATTGGTATATTAGGGGGAACGTTCGATCCTATTCACCTTGGCCACACTGAGCCGGCTAAAGTGGTGGCAAAATATCTCGACCTTGATAAAATTTTGTTTATTCCCGCCAGTATTCCTTACCATAAATCAAGCCCAGATCTCAGTGCTGAGCAACGTTCGGAGATGGTTAGCATAGCTTGTGATGAAGTCGATATTTTTCAATGCGACACCCGCGAGCTTGAGCGAAGTGGCAACACATATACAATAGATACGATAAAATCATTAAAACAAAGCTATCCAGAGCAGACATTATTTTTTATTATTGGCGTTGACTCATTAGTCACTTTCACCCAGTGGCATCAATACCAAGACATATTATCTTTTTGTCATTTAGTGGTGAACGTCAGGCCTAATTATCAATTAACTCAACTTGATAACGATACCGTGTCGTTAATTGAAAAGCACAAAATTAGTGACTTATCGAGATTAAACACCCAACATAGTGGCGGCATTATTTTTGTCCCCACGACACAAGAAAAAACTCAACACAATGCAAAGCATCAGCTACCTGATGACTACATTGAAAAAACCAATTTAGATATTTCATCTACCGACATTCGCACTCGACTTGCCAATAAAAAAAGCTGCCAACATTTGCTTAACAGCCAAGTATTAGAATTTATCAACAAAAATGCGCTTTATCGTTAACCTATTGACGAAATAATGTTAATATTCGACGATTGTGTTTTACTTAATCTGTAAAGAAAGTATCAAGCACCAAGAACGCACGCTTAACTCATTGTAAAATATAGGAAGAACACCTTGCAAACCGACGCCCTTAACGCATTTGTAATAGAAAAACTTGAAGACATGAAAGGTCGAGATATTATCTCCCTAAACATTAGTGATAAAGCCAGTTTTGCTGACTATATGATTATCTGCTCAGGTAACTCTAATCGTCATGTAAAATCAATCGCCCAATCAGTAGCCACAGAGTGCCGAGCACAAGGTTGCGAGCCAAAAGGTATTGAAGGTAACGACATTGGTGAATGGTCTTTAGTCGACTTAGGCGACATTATTGTTCATGTGATGACTGATGAACAACGTGATAAATATAACCTAGAACAACTTTGGGCTGAAGAATAATCTCTCTTTGCTTTCACTAAAGGCGCAATAAATTTATTTATGAAATTAACTTTATATGCCGTAGGCACGAAAATGCCTGCATGGGTTAGCCAAGGTTTTAGTGAATATGCTCGACGATTCCCTCGTGATTTAAGCTTTGATTTAGTCGAAATTTCTGCAGGTAAACGAGGAAAAAATGCCGATATCACTCGCATTTTAGACAAAGAAGGTGAGCAATTACTCGCCGCTATTCCCAAAGGTAGCCGCATTGTCACTTTAGAAGTCACAGGTAAACCTTGGGATACACCACAACTTGCCAAACAACTAGAGCGTTGGCAATTTGATGGCAGAGATGTTGCTTTACTCGTTGGTGGCCCTGAAGGCTTATCTCCTGCTTGTATTAAAGCTAGCGAGCAAAAATGGTCTCTTTCGTCGCTCACCTTACCTCACCCTATGGTAAGGATCCTTATTGCCGAAAGTTTATATCGAGCTTGGAGCGTCAATACTAACCACCCTTATCACCGAGAGTAGTTTATGGCCCCTCGTCTCGTTAATATTCAAAATCGTATTGGTGGCATGAGTGCGGAAGCTAACTTATTCTCTCTTGACAGAGTAACTCAGAACTATCATAACAAGGGTGATTATTAATGGCCCCTCGTCGCGTAATTATTCGTAATCACAGCGCAGAAGCAAACCTATTCGCTCGTCGGACTTTTATCGCATTTATTGGTGTCGTAGTCCTTTTACTTATCCTATTTAGCAATGTTTATACTTTACAAGTTAAGTCATTTGAAAAATATCAAACTCGTTCAAACTCCAACCGAATTAAATTACTACCCGTCGCACCAAATCGTGGCCTAATCTACGACAGAAATGGCGTGATATTGGCGGATAATAAGCCAGTATATAGCTTATCGGTAATTCCTGAAGATGTTGAAAATATCGAGGAAAGCATCAGTGGCGTTAGCCAATTATTATCCATAAGCGCCGACAGACAAAATAAATTCTTCACTGCGATGAAGCGTAAGCGGCGCTTTAAGCAAGTTGATTTACATCCTAGATTAAGCGAGCAACAAGTTGCCTTATTTTCAGTAAACCAACACAAATATCCGGGCATTTTCGTTGATGCACGGCTAAAGCGCTATTACCCTTTTAGTGATTTAACCACTCATAGTTTAGGCTATGTTGCTCGAATAAATCGTAAAGATGCCAATAAGTTAGAGCTTGACGGAAAATCTGATAACTATGCCGCTACTCACGGTATCGGTAAGTTAGGAATAGAGAAATATTACGAAGATATCCTCCATGGCACCATAGGACATCAAGAAGTAGAGATAAATAATCAGGGTAGAATTATTCGCACCTTAGATTTTACGCCGCCAACGCCTGGAAAAAATCTTACTCTGACTTTAGATATTGAATTACAAATGATCGCCAAACGCGCTTTGTCTGGAAAACGTGGTGCGGTAGTCGCTATGGATCCTCGCACGGGTGGTGTCTTAGCTATGTATTCAAACCCAAGTTACGATGGTAATTTATTTGTGCATGGTATTAGCAATAAAAACTACAATAAATTGCGTAATTCCAAAGACTCTCCTTTTCTAAACCGTGGTGTCCGTGGCTATCCACCCGCCTCAACGGTAAAACCATTTTTAGCACTTACTGGCCTTGAAGATGGAACAATTACGGCCAAAACTAAAGTTTGGGATCCCGGCTGGTATCAACTGGAAGGCTTACCGAATAGATATCGAGATTGGAAAAAGTGGGGCCATGGCTGGGTTGATTTAAACAAAGCTATTGAGCAATCATGTAACATCTATTTTTTCGATTTAGCCTTTAAATTGGGTATCACTAAAATCAGTACCATGATGGAGCGCTTCGGCTTTGGTGAATATACTGGTATTGATATCCATGAAGAAAGAAAAGCGATTATGCCGAGCGTAGGCTGGAAGCGTGCCCGCTATAATCAACCTTGGTATACCGGTGAAACGTTATCTGTAGGTATTGGTCAAAGTTTTTGGACTGTAACCCCTTTGCAATTAACACAAGCATTAACCACTTTAGTTAATCATGGCCACCGTAAAGTGCCGCATTTTCTCCACTCAACGAGTGAAATGGTGACCACGAATGAAGGAGCCAATGGAACTAACTTTGTAGAAGTAAACTATGAAGAGCAGGCACCGCTAAAATTAAAACAAGAAAAAAATTGGGATCTTGTCCTTAAGGCAATGCACAGAACAGTACAAAGAGTTGGCGCTACTGGGCATGCTGCATTCAAAGGCACCCAGTACGATGCGGCGGGTAAAACGGGCTCAGCACAAGTGGCTAGACTCAAGCAGGATGAGAAATACGACGCCGAAACAATACAGGAAAGCAAACGGGATAATGCGATGTTTATCGCCTTTGCGCCTTATAACAATCCTGAAATTGTTGTTGCTGTTGCCATAGAGAATGTTGCTAAAGGTGGTGGTGGAACTAATGCCGGCCCAGTAGCACGACAAATTATGGATCAGTATTTTGGCTCACGAGTAATAACATCTAGCCTTGATATACAAGAGCTAGATGAGGACAGTCACGCTGCTCATCAGCACAGCCATTCAATAACAACTCCCCTACTAACCAGCAATGAGGCAGATTAATGCGTAGCAGCGGCCAAGATCAACAAAAAGTGCGCAGCCTATGGGAAAAACTCCATATTGATTACCCATTATTGCTGGGCATATTATCGTTAATGGCATTAGGTTTATTTATTGTTTATAGTGCGGGCGGGCAAGATATCGCCATTGTTTACCGACAAGCTATTCGCTTAGGGGTTGCTTTAGTGGTGATGTTTATCATTGCTCAAATCCCACCATTATCTTATCGAAAATGGGCAGTACCTGTATTTATTATCGGTCTGCTTTTGCTCGTAGCAGTATTGTTATTTGGTCATGTTGGTAAAGGTGCGCAACGATGGTTAGACATAGGGTTTATGAAGTTTCAGCCCTCTGAGGTGATGAAGCTCGTCGTGCCTATTATGATTGCTTGGTTTATTAGCCAAGAAAATTTACCGGTAAAAATATCAACTATTATACTCGCTTTCATTTTAGTGCTTTTACCGACATTACTCATCGCTAGGCAACCTGATTTAGGCACGTCACTATTGATTGCAAGCTCAGGGATTTTTGTGATCTTTCTTGCCGGAGCCAGTTGGAAACTTATCGGTATATGTGCCGGATTAGCCTCTGCATTTGCACCGGTTTTATGGATTTTCTTAATGAAAGATTATCAAAAACAGCGAGTGATGACCTTTCTGAATCCTGAGCAAGATCCATTAGGCTCAGGTTACCATATTATCCAATCTAAAATTGCTATTGGCTCGGGTGGTCTCGAAGGGAAAGGTTATTTGCAAGGTACTCAATCTCAACTGGAGTTTTTACCTGAGCGCCATACTGACTTTATTTTTTCCGTATTCAGTGAAGAATTTGGCTTAGTTGGTGTTGGAGTCTTATTGGCAGTTTACTTATTTATTGTAATGCGCGGCTTGTGGATAGCTGTTAATGCACAACATGCGTTTACCAAGCTTTTAGCGGGTAGTATTACCTTAACTTTCTTTGTTTATGTTTTCGTAAATATCGGCATGGTATCAGGCTTATTACCTGTGGTTGGTGTCCCCTTACCACTTGTCAGTTATGGTGGAACTTCAGTGGTGACATTACTGGCAGGATTTGGCATGCTAATGGCTATTGGTACTCATCGAAGGTTTCACGTTTGATGCTAACGCTAAAGCTATCATTACAATAATATGAGTCGATTTATGGGAAATATAAAAGCTTTTATACTATTTACTGTTATCTTGTTACTCACAGCCTGTAGTACTAATACCGGCCGTTATAAGCATGCCAATGACAGTACACCAAGTCGAATACCCAATGAAGCTGAGCTAACTGATGCTATTGCCCGTGCTGAGCCACATAGTAGAGGTGGTAACAAAGATTACAATGTTAGAGGGATTGATTATCAAGTATTAGATACCGCTCATGGTTTTGAGCAAACAGGAACAGCCTCTTGGTACGGTAAAAAGTTTCATGGCCACCTAACGTCAAATGGTGAGTTGTATGATATGTATGGCATGAGTGCTGCTCATAAAAACTTACCGCTGCCCACTTACTTAAAAGTCACTAATCTCGCCAACAATAAAAGCGTCATCGTTAGAGTTAACGACCGCGGTCCATTTCATCAAGATAGAATTATCGACCTATCGTATAGCGCGGCTTATAAATTAGATATGTTAAAGACTGGTACCGCGACGGTAAAAATTTCATCGATAACCGATTTCGGTCTGAAAAAAACGCCTAAAACTAAAACCACGATAGTGGCGAATGAAAAAGTGGCAAGCAAATCGACTAAAGTTGTTTCTATTACAACGACATCAACAACAAAAAATATTATTCAAGTATTAGCCACCAGTAAACTTAACGTCGCCAAGCTCACTGCCAATAACTTAGCGACCATATACTCGCACCCGGTTAATTTTCCTGAAAAAGATGGCATCTACCGTATTCAAATCGGCCCTATCGATAATAAAGAGCAACAAGAGCTTTTATTAAAAAAACTTAAAGAAAACGGTTATCCGCAAGCCTATTTGAAAAGTTTATAGCTCAACTAACAATAAAACTACAAATTTGCTTTGCTCAGCCATAGCCAAGCGCAATAGAAGTGATATACTTTCTTGAAGTATTTTTGCTCTACTCACCTGACTTATAAAAATTGACTTATAAAAATGATGCCTAAAAAATTTAATTTCTCTCCCCGTAAACTTATCAATTTCTTTAGTACCACCTTAGTTAGTTCGGTATTGGCTTTTGCACCAATAAGCTACGCAATAACCATTATTCCTGATGCACCACAAATTAACGCTAAAGGCTTTATTTTAGTAGATTACACTACCGGTAAAGTTATCGCGGAAGGCAATGCTGACATGCAGTTAGCGCCAGCGAGTTTAACCAAAATGATGACTAGTTACATCATAGGTAAAGAATTAGAAAACGGTAACATAAGCAATCAAGACAAGGTGATGATCAGCGAAAATGCTTGGGCTAAAAACTTTCCTGATTCATCAAAAATGTTTATTGAAGTAGGGACAGAAGTTTCTGTTGATTTATTAAATCAAGGCATCATTGTCGCTTCTGGTAACGACGCTTGTGTTGCCATGGCTGAACATATCGCGGGTAGTGAAAGCGCTTTTGCTGATTTAATGAATGCTCATGCTGAGCAAATAGGTATGTCGAGCTCTTTCTTTGAAAATAGTCATGGCTTAGATAGCTCATCTCATATGACTACGCCTAGAGACATGGCGGTACTAGCCTCAGCAATTATTCGAGAAGTACCTCAAGAATATGCATTATATAAACAAAAATCTTTTACTTATAACAACATAAAACAATACAACCGTAACTCACTGTTATGGGATAAAAGCCTAAATGTTGATGGCATGAAAACCGGTCATACATCAAATGCGGGTTATAGTTTAGTTACCTCAGCAACCAAAGGTGATATGCGTTTAGTTACTGTTGTGATGGGGACTGAAAGTGAACGAGCTCGAAAAGTTGAAAGTAAAAAGCTACTTAACTATGGTTTCCGCTTCTTTGAAACAACCACGCCATACAAAGCAGGCGAAAAGTTTGCTAGTAACCGCATTTGGTTTGGTGATAAAGAGCAAGTTGAATTAGGTATATTAGAAGATACTCCAATTACTATTCCACGTGGCCAACGTAAAAACTTAAAAGCTAATTTTGAATTAACGCAGCAACTTGAAGCCCCTTTAGCTAAAGGCACAGTAGTAGGAAAACTATTTTTACAGCTTGATGGTGAAGATATTGCTCAGTACCCATTAGTGACCTTAGAAGAAGTTAATGAAGGTAGCTTCTTTTCAAAGCTGATTGATTATATTAAACAGTTATTTGCTCAGTGGTTCGGTTAATACTTCCTCCAATACCATTTTAAAACCAGTCTCATGACTGGTTTTTTTATCCCCAAAATCTCCTTTTTAAAACTTCCTTTGCCCTGTTAATCACCTCAAAATAGCAAAAAATTGACGGTTATTTTTCAGACAAACATTCGCTGCTTTACACACCAGTTTTTAGCATTAAAATCATGAAACACAAAATTATAACAAGTTAATTTTTTGTTTACTTTTAGTCACTTGAGAAACAAAAATCGGTAAACTCGAGTGTCAAAAAATCAGTTGGCATAACACTTGCCCTTTCACTTATAGAGAAGTTTATTTTATGTTGTGAAGGTTAATTATGCGCCCTATTAGAACCCTTTTTTGTTTGCTATGTTGTTTAGCACTTTTTGCTTGTAGCTCAACCGAGCAAGCAAGTAATAAAAGATTTTCTGATAACGGATATGCTCAAGGTTATGTTAGTGAGCATTACTCTAAAACTCACTTTACCCCGGTAAATGAAAATACCGTTAAAAAAGGGTTAGATTCAGATCACGATTTAATGTTATCGCTATTAAATCGTCCGATGACAGAAGACCAAGCCATGATGCTAAATTTCGCTAAACAAAGAACAAGCTATTCAAATGTTTATGTTAATCAAGGTATCACCATAAAGGGCCCTAAAAACCTAAACAGTAACAACCGTACTAAGCACCTTTATGCGCATTTAATTGAAAATGATATTAATGCTGTCACCATTACAGCTCCACCGCAATAATAAGTAAATAATTATATTTTTACTTACCAAAAGTTAAGTAAATTCACTAAATTGTTAGCGATTTCACCAACCTAGAATCAAGCTGATATCTTGTTAAATTATGTAACTCCTTGTTACATAAGTGTTAACACCTATTGGCATGGCCTGTGCTATTTTAAGTAAACTATATTAGCTTTACTTTATGGACAAGCCTTATGCTACTTACTACATCAAAAAAAGCACTGCTCATTTCAACTCTGGTATTAAATGCCTTACTTCTTAGCGCCTGTAGCGAAACAACCGCTAAAGTTGAGGAAGAAAAAGAGCCTGAATTTGCTATTCCTGTGACGGTTGCCAGCATTGAGCGCGGCAGTATTTCGGCTAACTTTCATACCACAGCAACTTTAGAGTCTCGTAATGAAGCTGACATTATTACTCGAGTAACCGGTATTATCGAGCAATTAGAAGTTGAAGAAGGTGACTATGTTGAGAAAGGCCAAGTATTAGCCAAAATAGACCCTCGCCGTTATCAGTTAGCATTAGACAAAGCAGATGCAGAGTTAGAAGGCATAAATCAAGAGTTACAACGACTGTCATTAATGGCTGAGAAAAAACTTGTAAGTGCTCAAGCTTCAGACAAACTAAAATATCAACACCAAGCTGCAGTTGCTGCAAGAAAATTAGCGGAGCTTGATTTACAAGACAGTCAAATTATCGCCCCGATCTCAGGTTATATTTCCCATCGTTATGTTAAACCTGGTCACTTTACTCAAGGCTACCAAAAGCTATTTCACATTGTTGACCCAAGCAGCTTACAAGCCGTTGTTTATTTACCTGAGCAGCAGTTAAGTAATGTTGAATTGAATCAAAAAGCAATGCTTAGCTTTAGCGCACGTCAAAATAAAGTTTTCCAAGCCAATATTCGCTCAATCTCCCCTGTTATTGATCAACGTAGTGGCACCTTTAAAGTGATTTTATCGATTGATAATGCTAATCAGCAATTAAAGCCTGGAATGTTCGCACAAATCGCATTAACTTTTGCTACTCATGATAATGCCTTAACTATCGCCAGTGACGCCATCATAACGCTTGATAACTCGAGTAAAATTTATTTAGTTAGAGATAATAAAGCTATTGAAATTGTGGTGACAAAAGGATTTGTTGAAGAGCAAATAACAGAAATATTCAGCACTGTTGCCGGAGAAATAAATGTCGGAGATTTAGTGGTAGTTAACGGCCACCATAACCTTAAAGCGGATGTACTCGTTGAAGTTCTTAATAGTGAACCGACTATCGACGGTGACGATACATTATCCAATAGCGAAACAGCTATCGTAAAAGCCCACTAATAATAAATCGCGACAGGAATTATCATGAGTTTAGTTGATACCGCCATAAAACGCCCCGTTACCGTATGGATGTTTACCTTTGCAGTTATCTTGTTTGGCTTAGTAGGCCTTTCACGATTAGCGGTAAATTTACTACCAGAATTAACTTATCCAACGTTAACAGTTAGAACTAACTACACAGGGGCAGCCCCAGGTGAAATTGAACAACTGATCACTAAACCTATCGAGGAAGCAGTAGGCGTAGTTAAAGGGCTTAGAAAAATTAGCTCTATTTCAAAAGCGGGACAATCAGACGTTTTACTTGAATTTGAATGGCAAACGCCAATGGATATCACCAGTTTAGAGGTAAGAGAAAAGCTTGATTTGATCACTCTGCCTTTAGATGTTGAAAAGCCACTCATTCTTAAATTCAACCCTTCTCTAGATCCTATCGTTCGTCTAGGCCTGCAAAGTACTGACAGCTCAGTGTCAGGGTTAACGAAATTAAGAACATTTGGTGAATATGACATTAAACGTCAGTTAGAATCATTACTCGGTGTCGCGTCAGTTAAGTTGGGCGGAGGCCTAGAGCAAGAATACCAAGTTATAATAGATCAACATAAACTTGCCCAGTTAAATATTTCCAGCCAGCAAATCATTAATCGTATTAATGCAGAAAACATTAATATTTCTGCCGGAAAACTAATCGATGGCAACACACAATATTTAGTGAGAACACTGAACCAGTTTACCAATATTAACCAAATCGGACAGTTAGTGGTTTATCGTGAAGATAACAAAATCATTTACCTCGATGATATTGCCACCGTTGTAGATGGTTACAAAGAGCGCACCGATGTCACGCGTATAAACGCCAAAGAAGCCGTTGAATTAGCTATTTATAAAGAAGGCGATGCGAATACCGTACAAGTGGCGAAATTAATTAACGACAGACTTGATAGTATTAGTAAGAAATTTGGTGATAAATATCAACTTACTGTCGTTTATGATCAATCAACCTTTATTAGCAATGCCATTAGTGAAGTTAAATCTGCGGCTATTATTGGTGGCTTATTGGCTATGCTCGTATTGTTCTTATTTTTACGAGCCATAGTCCCAACGTTAATTATATCGTTATCCATACCCGTCTCTGTTATTGCGACGTTTAATATGATGTATGGCAATGATATCAGTTTAAATATTATGTCTCTGGGCGGTATTGCATTAGCGACAGGCCTGTTAGTAGATAACGCGATTGTTGTGTTAGAAAATATATCTCGTTATAAAGAGCAAGGCCTAAATGTAGTTGAAGCAGCAAGGAAAGGCACTAAAGAAGTCAGTGGCGCTATCATCGCTTCTACCCTAACCACCTTAGCCGTTTTTGTTCCGCTAATTTTTATTGAAGGAGTTGCGGGTCAATTATTCGCAGATCAAGCAATGACAGTGGCATTTGCATTAATTGCTTCATTAGCTGTCGCCTTAACGTTAATTCCTATGTTGGCATCAAGACAAATTACTCCGCCGACAGAAGATAAAAAAGATGACAAACCAGCAAGCGTTCACTTTAAACAGATGACCATCAAACAAAAAGTGAATTGGCTGTTTACCCTGCCCTTTAAATTGGTGTTTATTTATCTGCCCTTACAGGTAATGCGTTTATTACTGGTTATATTTCATGCGATTAAAAAAGTACTTTCTTATCTAGTTAAACCGATTACAACCGGCTTTAACGCACTGTTTGACTTACTGGCAGTGGGTTATGCAAAGCTGCTTAATCTTGCGTTAAATCACGGCGTTAAAACCTTAATGGTTAGTTTATTATTCGCAGGCTCTGCAAGCATCATATTACCTAAAATAGGCGTAGAGTTATTGCCGCCTTTATCTCAAGGTGAGTTTTATTTTGATTTAGAGTTAGCACCAGGTACGCCACTAGCAAAAACTGATCAAGCCATAAACCTTGTTGCCATGCAATTACAAGATGATGAGCGAGTTAAAAGTACCTACTCACTAACTGGCCGCGGTAGTCTCATGACCAGTAGTGCTGATAAAGGCGGCGAGCATCAAGCTCGTTTACAAGTCATTCTACATGATAGCGCTGATGAACAAGCCGTGATGACTAAAATTAGAAAATACGCCCGTAACATTGTCGGAGCCACCACCTCGTTAAACCGTCCTGAGCTATTTACTTTCAGTAAACCTATTAGTATTGAACTGGCAGGTTATGATTTAGATGAACTGAAAAAATATTCAAAAGCATTAACTTTAGCAATGGAGCAAGACGAACAGTTTGTTGATGTCGCCAACAGCCAACGAAAAGGTCAGCCTGAATTAGCGATACATTTTGATCAACAAAAAATAGCGCAACTTGGACTAAATACGCCAGATATAGCGCGATTATTAGCAGTAAAAATTGGCGGTAATGTTGCGAGTAAGTACACACTGTTTGATAGAAAAATTGATATTTTAGTACGAAGTAGCTTAGCCGAGCGTGATTCTATCAATGATTTGCAGGAGCTAGTCGTTAATCCAAGCAGTGATTACCCCATCACACTCGCGAGTATTAGTAATATTGTGGAAACGGTAGGACCGGCACAAATCAATCGAATCAATCAACAACGAGTCGCCGTCATCAGTGCCAACATTACCACAGGAGATCAAAATTCTGCGCTAGCAAGTGCGACAAAACACCTTGAAGCACTTAAGTTACCATTTTCAGTCGTTGCCACTTTTGGTGGCCAGAGTGAAGAAATGCAAAACTCATTTAACTCCATGTTGATGGCATTAACTTTAGCAATATTTTTAGTCTATTTAGTGATGGCATCACAATTTGAGTCTTTGCTACATCCGCTATTAATTTTATTTAGTGTACCACTTGCAGGTGTTGGCTCTATCTATGGTTTATACCTTACCGACACCAATATTAGTGTTATTGTTTTTATCGGCTTGATCATGCTCGCTGGTATTGTCGTTAATAATGCCATTGTGCTTGTTGATAGGATTAATCAATTGCGTGAACAAGGAAAAGATAAAATAACAGCCATTACTGAGGCCGCTAATTCGCGCTTACGTCCTATTGTTATGACTACACTAACAACGACACTAGGATTAGTCCCGATGGCAATAGGCTTAGGAGAAGGGGCAGAATTAAGGGCTCCTATGGCCATCACAGTGATCTGTGGTTTGTTATCATCAACGCTTTTAACGTTAATTGTTCTTCCGGCTTTATATCGTTTGTTTGACTACAAGAAATTTGCCAAAACCAGTAGCGATACATTAGCGGATAACGATGACAGTCTTGTGGAGGCATCTCATGTCTAACCAAGCGACTGATAAATCTAAGTCTATCAATTTAACGGCATTAGCATTAAAAAAACCAGTTACCACTTTTATGCTGTGCTTAACTATGCTCTTGACTGGTTTTGCAGCGACACAGTTATTGCCATTGGAAAAATGGCCAGGTATAGATATTCCTGAAATGATGATAAATGCACCCTATCAAGCTTCTACGCCTGCAGAAGTTGAGCGCTTAGTCACTAAGCCGTTAGAAGAAGCTTTATCGACTATGGGAGGAATTTTACGCCTTAACTCTAATTCAACGGAGCATGGTGCAGAAATTGGCATTGAGGTGGAATGGGAAAGCAGCTTAACAGGTAAAGCGATTGAGGCAAGAGAGAAGATAGACGCTATTCGTCACTTATTACCTGAAGATTTACAGCGCATATTTGTTTATCAATTTTCTACCGCTGATATGCCAATTTTAACCTTGAGAATTTCTAGCCAACGAGAGTTAAAAAATAGCTATCAGTTATTGAACAATTACTTAAAAAAGCCACTTGAACGTTTAAGTGGTGTTTCAAAAGTTGAGCTTTATGGCGTTGACCCACGCCAAATATCTATTCGCTTACGTAGTGACAGAATGGCGAGCCATAATATCGATATTAGAGCGCTCACCATGATGTTACAAAAAGAGAATTTCACCATAAATGCCGGCTCATTAAAATCAGAGCAAAGTACTATTCGTATTAGCCCTAAAGGTGAGTTTACCCAACTAAGTGATATACAGGCGTTAAAGGTTAGTGACAATGTCTATCTTGGTGATATTGCCCATGTCTCTTTTGAACAACCTGAGTTAATTGATGGCCGACATTTAGATCGAAATTATGCCATTGGGGTCAATGTATTTAAAGAGTCCAGCGCCAATTTAGTTGAAGTTGCAGGCCGAGTGGTTAACACGGTAGAAAATATCCGAGATAGCCGACAGTTTGACGGAGTCAATATTTTTATGATGGAAGATCAGGCTAAAGGTGTTACTGACTCTTTATCTGATTTACTAACCGCCGGTGGCATAGGTGCACTACTCTCTTTCGCTGTTTTGTATTTATTTATGCGAAATACTACCGCAACTTTGCTTGTTGTCGCTTCTGTGCCCTTTTCTATATGTGTCACCTTAGCCATTATGTATTTATTGGGGTATTCACTTAATGTGTTATCCATGATGGGGTTACTCCTCGCCGTTGGTATGTTGGTAGATAACTCTGTGGTAATTACTGAGTCTATTTCTGCCCAACATAAAAAAACACCTGATGCGGGTAAAATAAAAAATATTCTACAAGGTGTAGATAAAGTATCGCTAGCCGTTATGACTGGCACCTTAACGACTATGATCGTTTTTTTGCCTAATATTATTGGTGAAAAAGTACAGTTAACCATTTTTTTAGAACATGTAGCCATCGCTATTTGTATTTCATTAGCAGCGTCATTACTCATCGCTAAAACCTTATTACCGCTTTTATTGAGTAAAATATCTCTAGATAAGCTAAGTAATAGTAAATCAGAAAAAAAACAGCAACCGAGTCGTCTGCAATCACGTTATAAAACAAGCTTAACTTGGGTATTAGCCCACCCTAAAATTACCGCGGTTATTGCCTTGTTAATATTAGTTAGTACGGCACTACCGATGGAGGCTATAACGTCTGATAATATGGATAACCAAGATGGCACTCGCCTATTTATGCGCTACCATGTTGAAGGACAGTTTCCTGTAGAGCATGTTGAAGCGATGGTTGATCGCTTTGAGGAATATTTATATAACAATCAAGAAGAGTTCTTCATTGACTCTGTCTACAGCTATTACAGCGGCGAGCGTGCTTCTTCTACCTTGTTACTTAAAGAAGATCGCAATATCTCGATGGCGGAGCTAAAAGAACGTATTCGCAAGAATATGCCTACTTTTGCAGAGGCTAAACCTGACTTTGGCTGGCGAAGTGCTAAAAGTGGCGGTGTCAGCATCTCCTTGCTAGGACCATCAACTGACTTATTAGTTGAATTATCTAATCAAATTGTGCCCATGATCAGTCATATTGACGGTTTAGCAGATGTCAGTAGTGATGTTTCACAGCACCAAAAAGAAATGGTTTTGATCATTGATCGCGTTAAAGCCAGTCAAATTGGTTTAAACTCAAATGAGGTCGCTCAAATTGTTGGTACAGCGCTACGAGGCCTAGAGTTAAGAAGTTATAGGCACGATCCAAATGGTGAAGTTAAAATCCGTTTACTTTACGATCAACGTCTTAAGTACTCATTAAGTATGCTTAAAAAGCTGCCTATCGCCGATATTGATGATCAAATTATTACTCTAGAAAATGTCGCTCAATTTAAAGTACAACCAAGATTGACCAACATTTATCGAGAAAATAGGCAAACTGCATTAACCATAGGCGCCAACTTAAATGACATAACTATGGAGCAAGCGCAAGATCGCTTAACTGCTGCTATGGAAGCCATTGATTTACCTGAAGGTTATAGTTGGAAATTAGGAGAAGGCTTTAATCGCCAGCAAGCAGATCAACAAATTATGGTCACCAATATGCTTTTAGCTTTAGCTATGATCTACATTGTTATGGCGGCATTGTTTGAGTCACTATTATTGCCTGCAGCGATTATTAGTTCGATAATTTATTCAATTGTAGGCGTATTCTGGTTCTTCTTTATAACAGGCAGTAGTATGTCGGTCATGGGGATGATTGGCATTTTGATATTGATGGGAATTGTCGTTAATAACGGCATAGTGTTGATCGACCAAATCAATCAAATGTCACCTAAAACCGCCGATTTGGAGCAAGTGATCTGTGATATTTGTATAACCCGTTTACGTCCAGTATTAATGACTGTTGCCACAACAGTACTAGGTATGATCCCTCTAGCATTAGGCTCTACGCAAATCGGTGGCGATGGGCCATCATATTCACCGTTGGCTATCGCCATTATAGGTGGTTTAACGTTCTCCACGATAACCAGTTTATTTTTAGTACCTTGGTGTTATTTAATTTTTACTAAAATGGCGCGTAATACTAGTAGTGCTTTTTTTCACGCCAACACTCTTGCTAAACGTCTAATTCGAAGTTAACGATTACTAATCGAAAGTCAATTAAACTGTATCTCCTAAGCCTTTTTAAAAACTGGCTTAGGATATTAAGCGCTACACTTGATTAAAGGGTAATCCGCTACTCCTTACCAGTTTAACTTTTTAAACACTTGCTGCCATTGCTCATCAAAATCAACAGAAATAGTTAACATCTCATTTGTCACAGGATGCATAAAACGCAATGATTTAGCAATTAACATCAATCGTTTAAAGCCAAAATGATTGATAAAAAAAGGATTCTGCTTATTATCTCCGTAATTAATGTCACCAATAATAGGATGCCTTAAATGCGCTAAATGACGGCGTATCTGATGTCGTCGCCCCGTAACGGGCTCAAGTTTAACCAGAGAATAACGAACACTATCAAACTTACCCAAAGCGATGGGTAAGCTCGCTTGCTTGAGCACTTGGTAATAGGTTTGCGCTGATTGTGCGACTTTATCACGACTTACATTTTTATCGCCCAATTTATCTAACTTTTCTTTTAAAGGATAATCAATAAACTCTGCTTGAGCGGTCATCGGTAAATGTCCTCGTACTAAAGCATAATAAGTTTTTGTCAGCGCTGTTTCGCTCCCCTCTTTAGAGTCGCCACTAGATTTATCAGCAAAAGCTTCATTAAGTTTTTGAGCAACCTCTTTGGTTAATGCAAATAATAATACCCCAGAGGTGGGCCTATCCAAACGATGTACTGGATATACATACTGACCAATTTGATCACGAACTAACTGTAAAGCAAAGTAAATCTCATCCTTATCCATAAAACTACGGTGAACAAATAAACCTGGAGGCTTATCTACCGCAACAAGGTAATCATCCTGATATAAAATAGTAAGTACAGGTTTTTCAGTAAGACAAACATCTTCATGGCTCATTGAGGTATATTTCCAAAGAGTTTTTACTAGGTTAATGGCGCTATTATCCTTATAATAACGTGCAAAGACAAATACACTTTATTGAGTAAATTCTACGGCACTTATGGATACTATTGATACAATTTCACAGCTTTTACAATCCTCAAATTCGCAATATCGCCTCTATGATATTGGCCGTAAAATAGAAAAGATCTCAAAAGAACAATTTGAGAAAATAGAACTAAATCAGCTTCCTTATCCTACACCATCACAAGGACATGCCTGTATCGCGATTGCCTTTTGGCAAAAAACTTCACCACAGCCTTACTTGTGGTTGGTGAAATTACCGCTAGACGAGCGAGGCTTGTTAAACCAAGGAGCTAGAAATCACTTTATTGCCATTATTGTTGAAGCACTTGGCGCAGATTTAACTCAAGATGCGAGTGAGAAACAAGAAGAGCTATTAAAAGCAAACCCTTATCTGTTTACTCCCGCTCAGTACAAATTGGCGATATTAAACAGCAAAATAAAATTGGAATTAAAGCAAAGTCCAAGTGAGCATTTAGCGCCATTTTTACACTACCTTTCTGGCGCAGCCGGTTGGGATAATTGGCAGCAAGTTGGTGTTCAAGGGATTGCTGATTTTGCAGTTCGTTTAGATAAGTCTACAGCTGAGTTACTCAGTAAAGCGTTGCCTTATTTACCTAATGAAGTATTGTTTCCACTGTGTAGCTCGTTAGAAAACGAGCCACTCCCTATTGCCTTACTTGAAACAATAATTGACTTGTTTAAAGAAAAATTAACATTAAAAGCAGATGATATCGAGACGTTAACTTCTGTCCAACAACATCTATTACGAAGTTTGGCGAGTAGCAGTCAGCATACGCATGTTGTCGACATGGTTAATTTATTATTACAGCAGCAATCTCTATCAACAGACTTGCTTATCACGCTTTCTGGCCGATGTTGGTTAGCATTAGAGAATGCTGATAATTTAATGGCATTTTTTGAACAAGTGGTAGCACATCAAGACCAAGCATTGTTTAATGGGCTATTTAAAGACCTTGTTGCGATCCCCGCTCTAAGGCCGACAGTTTTTCAATGTATTCGTGCACCTGAGCGTAGCGAAGCTTTATCAGCCGCTATTGGAAACTTATTTCAACAAGCTTAACTTAATTAAGGTAGTTCAAGACGCTATGGAAAATATTTATTATTTATTACTCTTTTGCTTAATTTGTTGGTATTTTATCTACTTAAGAAAACTGGCAGAAGTGGCAAAAAATCATGCCGAGCGTTATTGTGAACAAAATAAATTACAATTTATTGCTATCGCTAGGCGTTCTAGCCGGTTAACATTTACAAAGCAACAAGGTGTTTTTTGGCGCAGCTTATTTGATGTAGAGTTTAGCGGCGATGGTGAGTCCAGTAATAGTGCCACCTTAACCTTATTCGGCTTAAAGTTAGACAACATAGACATTCCCCCCTACCGAGTTAATTAAATTCGATTGTTGTTTATTGGCTATTTAGAATTTTCATGGAGACATTGTGCAGTTATTAAAGTCACTTTTTTGTTTACAAGGCTTTGACAATAGAAGCCGTTTTATTACCATTTGCAGCGCTATATACATCATATTTATTATGCTGGCTTCAGCATTTACAGGTAAGTTGATTGTGTCATTAATACTTAGCGCCCTATTTGCAGGTGCACTAGGTTTAACAAGTTTACGCAGACTAAATGATGCTAGGTTAAATAAAAATTGGTTGTTCGCGCCAAGTGTAAGCTTTGCTTTAGTTGCTTTAATCATAGTATTTTCTGAGCAGCATAGTAGTTATTACTTATTACTGATACCAGCATTAAGCTCAGCTGTTTTACTTACATACCCAAGTAAAATAAAAGCAAATTCACCACAGTATACCCTTGGTTATATTGGCCCAGTTGATATGTCTGAATACCAACAACATGCCCATCAAGGTAAGTCAGCCAAGTTTCGCATTGAGCCTAGTTTAGCGGGTGAAAATGCCATGAACATAGACGCTCAACAACTTGACGGACTAAACACGAATACTGAAAGCTTTAATGGCCAGCAACAAGACTATCAACAAGGTAACCCGCAAACAGATATTGGTGAATTAATACGCTTAAAGTTATTAAGTAATAAAAAAGCACAACTGGCTATAGTTGCTATTTTATCTATTACCCTTATCGCTGTTCTTTTTTCTTGGTTATTGGCATTTTTTAATGACAGCTCGTCTAGCGAGATAACTGAAGCATTACCACAGCAGCAAATAATGGCAGACTCAACGATAGTACGTGAACACCCACTCACTATGCCTGATAACTTCACTTTGTTTTTATCCCAACATCAAGGTTTAGTGATTAATTGGCAGGCTGATGAGGTGAGTACTACAAAACTTTGGTCTCAGTTTAGTGCTAAGGGTGATAATAGTTGTCAGAAAATTAGCTTTAATAAAGGTAAGCCGATACGCACGCTAAGTGTTGATGTTGAAGCAAATAGTGAAGACGGAACTCGCTCTGAATATTATGCTAGCTTCTCACCACTTGATAGCCAAGCACTCATTCAAGCACTCGCTTTTCGTGGTAATTTTTCCTTATGCGGTTATGACTTCTCATTGAAAGGTAGTCAGGCTGCACTTGCAAAAAATGATCATTATGGCCAATGGGTCAACTACTAGCATCTACAAACGCTTAGCGTATCTAATACCAAATTGATTAAATAAATCAGTGTGTATTGGGAACGTTGTAATAAGCCCTCAATTATCGATTTTGAGGGCTGTGATAAGAACAATTATATCAAAACGGATAAAGGTAAACTGATCAGAAACGAATAGGAGAAAACTTAAATTCAATAACTTTAAGCAGTAAAACCTATACCTTCTTGAAACAACTTATCGTAGATAGTTTTCATCGCAATAGTATTTTCAGTAAGTGAATCATCCCATTTGCTGCGCTTTTCAAAACCTAAATCACTGATCCGATAATAATAATCTGCATGTAAACCACTCCCCTCAAGGCACGACTTAGTACACGACAATTCACAACCATCAATTGCGATAATTGGACGACCGGATATCGCTAGCGCCTTAATAGGCTTAACCTGCCCTATAACCCCAGAAATACACGACATTTCAGCAATGCCATCTACATCTAGGTTTAATGAAATGTTATGAGCCATTTGTGCTAAATTAGAGCAACCAGAGCAAGAATAGACGATAGGCTTTGATTGATTAATGGATTCATTGTGTTGATTTAAGTTCATAACAACCTCTCTCTTATTGATAAATACCAACCGGACTAATTAACTGATCATTTAGTAAGAGTTAATCCGTTTGGTATAAATACAAGTCGGTAAAATAAAATGACTAATAGTAAATAATAACAATAGAGAGTGAGAGTATATTGATGCATATCAAAGTTAAATTAATTAACTTATCGGTACGTAATTTTACTTATTAGGCTGCTTGTAGATATCTTCAGGCTTAAGCTTTAAAGTTTTACGGGCTGGCTTATCTTTGTTCGATTTATTGGAATTAGGGTTAACATAGATTGCACTAGCATTGGGTCTAGCTCCATCAACTTGAGGCTCACTACTTTTTGCTTTGCCTTGATAACTGCTTTTTCCTTTACCTTTGATTTGATGGCTCGTTTTGGCATCAGTTTTAGCGTTATCTTTTGTAAACTTAACGGTTCGAGCAACGTGGTACTTCTTATCAATGGCTTGTAATAAATTACGCAACACTTGATCTTTACATTCTCGATAATTTTTATGCTCTGGCTTACGAGAAAATGCAGTAAGCTCAGGTTTACTTAAGCGAAAGTCTACACTCTCAAGTAAAGCTAATAGCTCTTCAGCTTTTAAGTTAAGCGCAATTTTTAACTTAGTTAAAATAATGTTATTAGTTAATCTTGACTCAGCTACAGCTTGTGGGCCATCTTTTTTCCCACGTTTTTCATTAATAAAACCATTGAGAAAACTCGCTAACTGTTTATCTGAACAACTGACAAAATCTTGATCATTATCTTTTTTTAGCCACTGGCTAACTAACTCACGAGTTACCGTCAGATTTGCTGAAGCAAAAATTGCCATCATTTGTTTGTCATTATAATTAAAAGTGTAACGCAGTCGGCGTATTACATCGCTGTTGTTCAAAAGAATTCCTAATAGAGATAAAAATAATATTTTACAGGTAGCCAATTTTAACAGTTTTTAAGGACTATTAAAATCACCGATAATTTTGTATCATTTCAACCATCAATCTCCCATAGTAGCAGGAAGCTATTTTGATTAAGAACCTAAATAAACTAACCTTAGTGTTAGCAACGACTTTACTTAGCGCATGTGTAAACCAGAATACCATTGCTCAAAAAAACCTAGCTCCGGTTACGAATCCTTGCCCAAAAATTTCAGCACTCATTAATGCTTATGATAATGGCTTTGAACAAATTAAATTAACAAAGATCAAAGCTAAGGCTAGCAACACCTGGAAAGCCAAATATAACCTTGTTGGCGAGAATTGCCATATATGGTCGTGGGGTGGAGAACATACCACATATGCCTGTAATATCTCTTCAAATAGTGAAGAAACTGCTGTTGAGTATTACCAAAGCGCAATAGATATTACTAAACAATGTTTGAGTGATGAATGGCAGGCTAAAGAAGAGCCCAGAATTAACGATGACGGTAAAAAAATAACGTTTACTAGCGATAGCAGCAAAGCAAGTATTTCAGCCCATTTTGTGCCACTAGATAGCGTATTTAGTAAAAGCTGGACTGTCTATTACTATATTGGCAAACCTAAAGTTTAAATCCTGTACTAAAACAAAAAACGAGCTAAGCAGCTCGTTTTTTTTATAAACTTATTAAGCTAGTAGATTAACCACCACACTTTTTAGTTTTACCTTCGCCACATTTGCCTTCGCCACACTTAGCTTTTTTGGCTTTTCCTTCACCGCATTTGCCTTCGCCACATTTAGCTTTAGCTTTGCCTTCTCCGCATTTGCCTTCGCCACATTTAGCTTTAGCTTTGCCTTCTCCGCATTTGCCTTCGCCACATTTAGCTTTAGCTTTGCCTTCTCCGCATTTGCCTTCGCCACATTTAGCTTTTTTGGCTTTACCTTCACCACACTTGCCTTCGCCACATTTAGCTTTGGCTTTGCCTTCACCACACTTACCTTCGCCACATTTAGCTTTTTCATCTTGCTTCTCAATAGTTACTACACCTTGGCTTGCAAATGGATTAGTTTCAGCTTTAGCAACATTGCTAGCAAAAATTGAAAATGCGACTAAACCGAATACTGCAGCTAAACCTGATTTTTTAAGTAAATTCATGACTTGTTTCCCTTATTATTTAAATTGTTAATACTTTTACTACGATAAATTTAGCCAGTGCTTCTAAGCAAAACTTATTTAAGTATCACTATTAGTTATATGACTTTTTACATAGACCATCAAGTATTAAATAAAATTTCAATTAATTGAAACTAAATTAATTCTTTTAGACATAAAAAAACCAGCAATTAAGCTGGTTTTTAAGATGATACGTCATGAGGTAAAAATTAATTGCTTAAATTTTCACGTTCTTACGTCTAGCTGTGTCAGCAATAAAGCCTTTCCAACCTTTAGCGGCTTTACGCGCTTTAGGATCTTGCATCGCTTTATTGATAGCTGCATACGCTTGCTTGTATTTTTCTAAGTAAAAATAAGACTCTGCAATACTCATGTATATACGGCCTTCATTTTTAACACCTAGATCTAACGCTTTTTGTAATGCAGGAATCGCTTTAGTAAATTGCTCATCTTGTTTAAGCAACATACCTTGTTTACGATAATGCTTAGAATCATTAGTTAGCTTAGCAAGTTCACCATAATACTTAGCAGCAGTACCAACGTGTTGTGCTGCGTGCCAGGCGTTAGCTAAAGATGAAATATTATTCTCATCACGTTTAACTAGGCCTGAAGCAATATGCTTCTCTAACAACATAGCTGCTTTATAAGGAGCTTCTGAAGTAGAGTATAAGTTTGCTAGAGTTTTAATCTGAGATTCTTTGTCTAGGAAACCTTGCTTGTAAGCGAGATCAAGAGTCTGTACAGCCTTAGGATAATCTTCGACTAACAAATAAAACATTGGTAATTGTGTCCACCAAGTTTTCTTATCAGGGAAAATTAAAATAACCGTTTCCAATACATTAATAGCTTCTTTGTACATTTTACGTTCATAGTACGAAGTTAGCTTTAATACATAAGGGTTTTGATTAGGCTTATCACCAAATGCAGCAATGGCTTTATCAGCTGGAACAATCATTTTGTCTAATTGTTTTAGCTCATAATTAGCTTGAGCGATTTTCACCCAAGTATTACCATCATCTTTACCGGTAAACTCCATCCACGCATAATAGTTTTTCAATGCATTTTTGTAGTCTTTGGTTTGCATTTGCAAGTCAGCTAGAAGTTTTAAAGCTTCGCCATGATCAACTTCATTTAAGATGTCAGGACCAACAGCTTGCTTTAAGTATTTTATAGCTTCTTGCTCTTCATTACCTTTAGTGGCGTACATAACTGCAATAAAGCGTGCAACATAGGCTTTATCGTAATCTTTCTTAGCTTCAATATCTTTTAAAATAACTAAAGCACCATCGATATCATCAGCAGTATAGGCTTCAAAAGCCTTTTGTACTTTTTTACCAACAGATGGACCAACTAACTGTGTAGGACGTTTTTTCTTTTCTTCTTTCGCAGCAGCAGCCATTGCATAATCTGCAACAGGTACTTGAGCTACTAAAAGTGAAGCAACAACAACTAACGACGTTGAAACTTTCTTTAAAGAAGAACCCTTAAGGGTAAATTGTTTAAGCATAACTACTTCCCTCCGTCCATTTTAAAGTCTAACTGGACCGTTAAACCTGGTTGTCTTAATGGCTTACCATCAACAACTTTTGGCTTATACTTCCACTTTCTAAGAGCACGTTTGGCTTCTTTGTCAAATATACGCTTAGGTTTTGCTTCAATAACTTTAACGTCTTCAACACCACCAATTTCATTGATAGTAAATGAAAGTTTAACCCAACCTTCTTTACCGTCACGAGCTGCTTGAATAGGGTACTTAGGCTCTATTCGAACAATTGGTGTTGCATCACCGTCACGACCAAAACCAGCACCCGGCGCAGATAACCCAGTTGACGCACCAGATAATTGAACACCTGGCATGTTAAACTGTAAACCACCCGTGTCATTACTAGCTTCAGGCTCTGGTGGAGCTTGCTTAGGTGGCGCTTTAGGCGGCGGAGGTGGTGGCGGCGGAACACGACGACGTGTCTCTGCAGCAGACTTTGGTGGCGTAGTATTTACTTCTACGATTATATTCTCTTGCGCCTCGTCCTTGTTTCTATCACCTGATGAAACAAGGAAAGCCATAAAAGCAAATAAACCAAAGGTAACTGCAGCGCCTAGTAGTATTGATACTAAAAAGCGTCCCATATTCTACCCCTTCGCTGCAGCAATTGAGATTCTAAGACCACTTCCTGCTTCTTTAATTGCATCCATTACTTTAACAACAACACCATGTTTGGCATCTTTGTCAGCTTGGATAATAACAACATCAGTAGGTTGTTCAGCAAGTAATTTTTCAATCCTTGCACCAACACGTTCGACGTCAACACGGCCTTTATCTAACCAGATTTCACCGTTATCTTTGATTGCAACAAAGATGTTAGCGTTTTTCTGTTTAGTTTGTTGTGCCGCTTTAGGTTTATTTACTTCAATACCTGCTTCTTTTACAAAAGAAGTGGTTACGATGAAGAAGATCAGCATGATAAATACGATGTCAAGCATCGGTGTCATATCAATTACCGCTTCTTCGTCCTCACGAATCTTTTTACGTGCCATGAAAATATCTCTCTAGTGATGAGGTAAACTGTCAACCAGTTTAGCCTTGGCTAGTTTAACTTGAGCATCAAGTCTTGAACTAAAAAACACGCCAGATAATGCTGCTACCATACCCGCCATAGTCGGGATAGTTGCTTGCGATATACCTGCGGCCATTAAACGCGGGTTACCTGTACCTTGTTGTGCCATTGTTTCAAACACACCAATCATACCGGTTACTGTTCCCAACAAACCAATTAACGGACACATTGCCACTAATGTTCTGATGGTAATCATGCGCTGTTCAAGCAGCTCGTTTGCTTCGGAAATCCAAGTCTCTCTAATTCGATGTGCATACCAAGACGTAGTGTCTGTGCGTGCATCCCAACGAGAGACGATATCGTCTTTCATTGGTGGATAAACTGAAGATAAAAACCAATAGCGTTCTATCATCATAATCCACATCAATAAGAGTGCAAAGGCAACAACGTAAAGCACGTTACCGCCAGTCGCAATAAAACCCCTGACAGATTCCCAAAGCTCTATCAGGAATAACATTATTTAGACTCCTTCTCAGCAATCGCAGCAATTAAGCCAGCGCTTTGCTCGTCTAGTTTTTGTAAAACGCTTTTCGCTTTACCAGCAACAATTGAGTGGATTAGGATAAGTGGCAATGCACAAATCAAACCTAATGCTGTTGTAACTAGTGCTAGTGAGATATTACCAGCCATAATTTTCGGGTCGCCTGTACCAAACAAAGTAATTGTTTGGAAAGTCATAATCATACCGATAACCGTACCTAATAGACCCATTAATGGAGCAATAGCAGCGAACATCTTAATTAAGTTAACGCCACGGTCTACTTTAGGTGTTTCACGTAATATACCTTCATCAAGTTTAAGCTCTAAAGTTTCAGCATCAACTGACTTATTGTCATGGTAGATTTTAAGTAAACGACCTAATGGGTTGTTATCATTTGGCGCATCAAGGTTTTTCTCTTGCGCTTTGATTTTAGAGCTCATGCCACCAAGAACAATTAAACGCTCAAGTGCAATTAAACAACCAATGATTAAAAGAACAGTGATTGCATAACCAACTTCTTTACCTTCATGGAAGAATTCTTCTAAAGTTTTCTTACGTGTTTCTAGTGATAAGATACCACCACGTGAAGGATCCACGAAAACACCAGCATAACCTGAAGAAGTGTTGAAGAAGCTTGAAGCAGTTCCAGAAATGTAACCAGCTGGTTGCTTAGGTAAAGGTTGAACTTGACCTACTTCATCGTTGTAAGTTAAGTAACCGTTATCAGATACAATGTTGAAAGTACCAAGACGAGTAACTGTTTCAGTTGACTTAGTGCCATCTAGGTTAGTTACTTCAGTAGTGAACTTTGAAATTTTACCTGATTGTGTCATTTCAGTTTGTAGTGCAAACCATAACTCTTCTAAATCTTCTAATGCAGGAATTTCTCTAGCGTTAGCAATGCGGTTAAGCGCTTCGCCACGACCAGGGAATTCAGCACTTACGATTGAAGTAGCGATTTGACCATACGCGCCAGCAGCAGCGGCACGTGAAACACCGAACATTTCACCTAAAGTACCAGTAGCATTGTCTAGTTCAACTTCTTTTTGCGCTAATGTAATTTCATTTGCAGCATATTCTTTAGTTAAACGTTTGTTACGAGCATTTTGATCAGCTAAGTCTTTTTTAGCTTTGTTTAAAAGCGCTTGCTTGTCAGCACGAGCAGAAGTAAATTCAGCTTCGCGTTTCTTATCAAGTTTAGCTTCTGAAACACGGTCAGCTTTTACTTGTTTCAATAAATCATCTAACTGATTTGCTTGTGTCGTTGCAACTAAACCAGCTGTCATTACTGCTGCTAGGGTTACAAAATTAATAACTTTCTTCATTATTCTGCTCCTGCTGCAAATACTGGTAATTTAGTTAAGTCCATTGGAAGTTGCTTACGCGCCATAGCGATTGCATCTTTAACAGGTTTGATATACTCGTCACCTAATTCTTCCCATGCACGGTTTTGATTATTCCATAACCAAGAACGCTTACCGTCTAAAGACTGTGCAACAAAAGCGATACGTCCCATGTGAACGAAATCAGCAGTTAACTTAGTACCGCCAAAATCCATCTCTGCTTGGTAAGCATCAAAAATTGTACCGTAACCCGCTTCGATTTCGTATGCTTCAAGCACTAGACGAAATTGCTCAGACGTTGTTACGTTTGAATTTGTCATAACGTCACGTAAATTAGCAACACGCTCTTTACGACGTTCAATATTCATCGGAACATCTAACTCGATAAATTTTTCCAAGGTATCAATCATTTTGTACATTAGAGGTACAACACCTTGTTTCACTTTATCAATACCATCAATTTGCTTTTGCAATGATGCGATATTGGCTTTTTGGTCATCAACCATACGTTGTACATGGTCGTTATAACCACGAAGAACGTCAGCTTCATCAACAGTGTTACGGTACTCAGCAAGAAGATCTTGCGTTTGTTCGTAGATAGTGTTGACTTTCGCTTGTGACTTAGCTGATTGCTTAAATATTTGAGCTTCAGCTTTTTGAAGGTCTGTTAATGCATCAGCAGCAGCAATATTGCTACCTGCTAGTGCTAGTGCGCCTACCATCGCCGTGGCGATTAGGCTTTTCTTACTTACTTTGGACATAGTTCCCAACCAATTGCTATTTAAATTTTGATAACAAAGATTTTTGTTACCGCAAATATAAAAATCTATCGTTTTTTATGTAACTTTATATGTGTAACTTTTTTGAATACAACCAATCAATAATCCCAAATGACAAACATGCTGTCAAGACGAGTTATCGCGTTGTTTTAATTCTTTGCAAAATAATCTTGTACAAGACATAAATATTTTGCCAGCACATGTTTTACTAATTTGTTCGTAGTAAGTCAAACTTATTCGTGTTTTTATGAGTAATTATTCATAAAAAGGCTAATTTCTATACCAACCAGTTATGGAATAGCGGCATTTTTCAGCAAATGGTGCTATCGAGGTAACAGAGTGAATTTTACTCACATCAAAAAGAGTTAAGGAATTAAAAGCAGGCGACCATGACTTTGTTGGCGTACCATTTTGTTCAAAAAACTGTAATAGTCCTCCCCAATCTGGGTGCCAAAATGGACTCATGCCGAGTACGTATGCAATTTGCCTAGTTTCACCAGGAACTTGGTCAATATGACGGGTAAGAAAATCCCCTACTCTAAAACGTGTAGCTTGTGCATCTGCATGTGTTAAAGCATCTTTACTCGTGATCTGTTTGATTAAATCTAACACGGCTTTATCATTTAACGCTGATAAAACATTACTTAACTGTTTAGGTGATTGTGCCGTTACTTTGTTACGTCCATAAAGAAACCCTGAGCCTTTAGCTGCATCTTTATATATGGCTTGATATAACTGTTGTCGGCTAGCAGCAGGTAACTGAGAAATCTCAGTATCACTGGCTTGTCGATTTGAGCCTTCAAGATGAAATGCATTTTCAAAAGTTGTTGAATTAGATAAATATTCACTTAACGATTGTGCACTTTCTTGTTGAAGAAAACTGTCAATTCTGACAATACCGTGTTGCGAAAAAGATTGACGTAATTCTTCATGGTTATTTATCTCATTTACTAATACGGTCACTATACTATCCTGCTATTTATTTATTGGGTTTTCACCACTTCTCAACCAACATGTTATGGATAGTCGCTTACCCGTAGCAAATGGTGAAACATAACCAACATAGTGGTCAAGTGGCACTTTAAATATATTGATTTCGTTAAAAGAAGGTAGAAAGCTTTGTTTTATTTCTTTTTTCTCATTCAAAAAATGCAAAGCTCCTCCCCAATCTGCTCGCCAGTCTTTAGTTAAATTAATGACTAATGCTGCAACTCGATTTTTATCATTTACATCGTCATTATGGGTATTTAAAAAATGACCGGCCGTGAAGCGTGTAATTTGTGCATCCATAAAAGTAATTTGTGGTGCATCAAGTATTTCTCGGAAGAAATCAAGTGTATCTTCGGTGTTAAGAAAGCGAACAATATCGTTAAAAAAATGACCTTCCATCAGCTTATTTAGATGAATATCATAAACGGGAATGGTTTCGTAAAAATATTGAAAGTTACTGCTTGCTTGCTCAAAGATAATACTTTCAAGTTCTTGTTTTTTATCTACAGGCCATTGCTCAACTTCAAGCGTATTGAGATCTTGATGTTTTCCTTGATGATCAAAAACTAAATTCCACTGTTTTTGTACACTAACAAAATCATGAATTGTTTTAACTGTATCTTCTGACAAGGCATTAGTAACTTTTACATAACCTTTTTCACGATATTGCTGCGCTAACTGCGATTTATTTTTCTGCTTTGCTAATGTTAAATTCATTTAACCTCAATATTACTGATATTATTACTTAACAATTTCTATTTTGCTGTATAGTTTCTGGCTCGAATTAATAGCAAAAAATATATTTTACATAAGACTGATAAAAGCTTTTTATGAATTTACAACATGCGCTTCAAACTGCTGAACTTAACCATCGTCAAGGTCAGTTGAAATTAGCACAGACACAATATCAAAATCTGATAGAAAAGTACGATAGTAACGATGCTATATATGGTTTAGCTACACTATATTTTCAACAAAAAGAATTCGCTCAGGCGATAACATTGTTTGAAGAAATTCAAAAGCGTGAACCTTTTGCCGCTGATATCGCACTTAATTATGCTTTATGCTTAAACTTGGCTAAACAAGATAAAAAAGCGCTTAGTATTATTAGTGAAATATTACCTCATATACCAAATGACACCAACTTAGTTATTGCTTTCGCTCGACTTACATTCTCACTTAAAAACTACCAGCTTACGATAAGTATCCTACAGTTATTTCCTTTACCTGAAAAACTAAGTAACGCAATGATTGCTAGTTCATACATGCAATTAGAGCAATGGGAAAAAGCTCAGCCAATTTGGTTGGCGTTAACAAAAATGAAAAAAGAGCAGAGTGAATATTGGCATCAGTTGTCTATTTGTTTAGCAAAATTAAGAAAATATCCTGAAGCCATTCAGGCTTTTACTGCTTTTATAAAGTTAAGTCAGCAGAGCAGTTCAAACTATTTAAACTTTGCCGATCTCTATTTAATGGCTAGAGACACAACAAATGCAAAAAAACAGCTTCAGATAGCGATATCACTTAACGACCAAAGCCTTACTCGTTTTGAGTTGGAAACTAGAATATATCGTTTAGATAATAATGTAGAAAAAGCCATTGAAGCTGCCGATAATGCGTTAACAATTAACGCTGAAAGTTATCTAGCATGGAAAACAAAATCTGAACTAGCAAAACAATATAGTTGCTGTATTTCAGCATTAAAACACCTTCAAGTAACTCAGCTAATTAATAACTTTCAGAACCAACAAAACCTATTCACCTTAGCTAAAGCATATGAAGCAACAGATAACTTCAGCAACGCTTTTGAGTGTTTTGTCAAAGCAAATACAATGCAGGAAGAATTACTCAAGTTAAATAATTCATCATTTATTACTGAGAGTCATATTCGTGATAATACTGCCTTTAGTAAAGTATTGGCTCACCAAAAACCAGCAAGTAAAAATATTGTAAATAATAGCATTGAGAATATATTTATTGTCGGCATGCCTCGCTCTGGTACGACTTTGGTTGATCGCCTTCTCTCTCAGCACCCTAAGGTTGAAAGCGTTGGAGAGAGTGAAGCTCTCGCATTTTCAATTGAGCACCATGTAAAAAATAATAAAGAAAATAGTAACTATGACTGGCAACTATTTTTTGAAAAAAATGCGGCTGTTCTCAATAAAAAATATCACGAATATACGTCTATATCGGCCGACATCATTGTCGATAAAATGCCACATAACTTTCGTTATATCGGCGCAATAGCATCTATATTTAGTCAGGCAAGAATAATTCAGATGCGAAGAAGTTCACAAGATTTAGCTTTATCAATATTTTCACACCCTTTCGCTTTAGAGCATAATTATGCTGCTAAATTGCCCCATATTGCTCATGCTATTTATCAAGCTAATAAGTTAATGGACTTTTGGGCAGAGCAATTTCCTGAGCAAGTAATAAATGTGAACTATGAACAGTTAACTCAAACACCAAGTCAAGTTGCTGAAAACTTGTTTGATTTTTGCCAATTAACTTGGCAGCAAGAATACCTGAATTTCTATAAAAATAATGTTTCAAGTTTCACTTTTAGTGAATTACAGGTACGACAAGCTATCAATACTAACAAGGTAAATTTTTCTAGTCACTATCAAAAACAATTACAGGAATTTAATGATATTTATAGTAACTTGTTGCGAACACCTTAACCATTAATCTGCAAATTACCTTATCGCTAGTCTTTTGATAATCTGATGATTTTGAATGTATGTATCAATAAAAATTCACTACCGGTTAGCTAAGAGCATCAGTCCTGTGTTCTAACCAAGTGTTTCTTCTTTTAAAGCTAGCTTGAATGTCTTGTTGTTCTATCAATGTCAGATCAGGATGCCAAATTGAGAATATCAATACGACTCGAATATCATCAGAGTTATTTATCGCTTCATGTTCAAAAGAGTCATCAAAAACAATCAACTCCCCTTCCTTCCACACATGCTTTTCATCAGCTACACGTAAATAACCGTTACCTGGGACGATAATAGGCAAGTGAACAGTTAAGCTATGATTAGACAAACCAAAATGAGGCTTAATGTGTTGACCGGGTTTTAATAGTGAAAAGAAAACCTCATACGGTTTTTCATTTAAATGATAAAGAGGAATTTGACTTAGTAATTTGGCTGTTTCCGGCATCTGGGCAATTAATTTTTCATTGGCAATGCCATTTTCATACATATGCAAAGCAGTCCAATTCTTAGAGCCTGATAAAGACTCAAAGCCGGCCATTTGGTAGTCATCACTTAAATAGGGAGCTCCTTCTTCAAGTATTAAGTCGGTTAGGTTTGCAAACTCTCCTCGTACTTTTAAATAACTAGATTCAACAAGCTCACACCAGCTTAAAGTTTTTGTATCAAAAGTGGCTTGGGCGCGTAAATCTGGAATATAAAATAGATGTGGTTGCTGATGTTTATGTAAATACTTAAAGGCTTTATTATGACTTTGCGGCCATATGGCGTTTTGTATCATTGATGATTGATCTTTCGATACTAAACTTGTTATATGAAGTGCTGACAAATGATCTCGTAAAGCAACATCCGCTGCATGTGATCGTAATTTAGTTTCATACTCTACTTTTTCATAACGGTATAGATGTACTAATTTATTATCTAAATCTTGTCCCAATGAATATAAGGATAATGCTTTCTCATGCTTTCCTGCTTGTTGATAAAAGTACCCTGCATATAAATAAATGATCATCTTATTAGGTGCAACCTTCAAACAATAATCAAATGCTTGCTCTGCCTTATCTATACTACCTACTTGCTCTTCTACGCAGGCTAATCGATAGTGTTGGCTTACATCGTTTGGATAATTATCAACATATTCTCGTAATAAGCGTAAACCCAATTGATTATCCATCGCTTCGAAAGCTTGATTCACTGCGATCAGTTTCTGCTCACTACTCATTCTTCAACCTATTAGACAAATTAAATATGCATAACATAACAAAGAAAGCATCAGCTCTCATTGATTTTAATTAAAAAAACACATAAAAAATGGCCAACCTAAGTTGACCATTTATTATTTTACTTTAAAAGTTTAACGAATGATTAGTTAAACTTGTAAGTAGCGCTTATGAATAAACGTGGACCTAACACAGTGTATACTTCTGGGAAGGTGTTCGCTTGTGACTGTTGGTCACCAAGAGCTGTAGGCTCAGTATCAAGTACGTTATTAACACCGAAGTTTACAGATAATGCATCGTTTACGTGGTAGTTAGCACTAATATCTAAGTACCATTCAGCATCAATTTTTGAAACAACTAAATCGTCAGCTGATACAGATGGATCTAATAAGCTATCATCTTCAACTTCGCCAATGTAACGAATTAAGGCAGATAAAGTGATATCACCTGAAGTCCAGTTAACACGAGTGTTAGCTTGGTATTCAGCAAGTGGAGTACCACAAGTGTTACCGTAGTAACCAGCACATTCGTTAACTGTATCTAAACCAACAACTGGAGTTACATCGAAAGTATCTAAGTAAGTTGAACGGAATTGAATGTTCAAGTCTGAACCGTTACCACCAAAACCAAAATCGAACTCGTGGTTATATGTAACGTTGAAATCGATACCGCTTGTTTCAAGCTTAGCGATGTTTTCGTTTAATACGCTAACAACATCAACGTTGTTATCGCTACGACGAGAAACCGCTTGACAGAATGCACTATCAATATCTTGGATTTGGTTGTAACAGATATCTAATACGTTATCTACACCACCACCTAATACAGAGATTGAGTCTTCAATAGAGATGTTAAAGTAATCTAAAGTGAAATCTAAACCTTCCATTGGAGCAACTACGATACCAACAGTAAATGTATCAGAAGTTTCTTCTTTAAGGTCTGGGTTACCACCAAACATACCTTCGATTTGAGCGTTAGCTTGGTCGAATACACCAACTTGGTTAGCTGCAACACCTGAAGCAATACAAACTGCATCACTTGTAACACCAGCTACATAACCATCAGCAGAACATGGATCTGTTGCTGAAGGGAAACCATTCGTTTGACCTAAGAATAACTCAGATACGTTTGGAGCACGAACCGCTTGTTGATAACCAATACGAGTACTGATTATATCGTTCATTGTCCAGTTAATTGCACCAGCGAATGACGTTACGTTACCAATGTTTGAGTAATCAGCATAACGTGCTGCACCCCAAAGGCTTAAATCTTGAACGAAAGGAGCATTAGCTACTACAGGGATTGAAACTTCAGCAAATAACTCATCAGAGCCGTAAGCACCAACAGTTGCATTACCAGCGTTAAAACCTAATACGTCACCAGCTGCTAAGAAAGTATCTGGACGGAAAGATGATTCATCATCACGTTTCTCATAACCAAATACTAAGCCAATAGCTTCGTCAGCACTTGGAATAGTTACAGGTAAAACACCTGAAACGTTAGCCATAAATACTTCTTGAGTAATGCTAGTTACGTTAGACGCACCAACATTGATGAAGTCGATAGCCGCTTGTGAAATGTTACCTTCACCAAAGATGTTTAATGGTGCACAACCACCTGAAGTATCAGTACATTCAGTACCAGCATCATTAACTAAGATAGCTTGACGGAAACGTGTTTCAGAAACATCGTTGTTAAGTAAGTTAGTGTGATCTAATTGTGAACGACTGTAGTATACATCGTATGACCAATCGTCATTAATGTAACCGTCAACACCAACTAAAATACGCATTGCATCACGAGTATCTAAAGATTGACGTGAGCCATTTTCTACCATACGACGACCGATAAATGGTAAAACATAGTTTCCATCACCATTTAGTGCAGAAATCATGTTACCAGTTTCTTCACCATCGTCATCTAATTCAGGTACTAAAGCGTTCATTGCATCTTGAACGTCTTGACCGAAGAAAGCGCTGTTAGGGTTAACTTCTAAAGAACCAACAAATGCTGGAGTAGGAGCTAATTCTTGTGGCACTTCATTGTGTACGAAAGACATTTCAGCATAAACGCGAGTCTCATCATTAATGTAGTAATGAGAGAAAGCATTCATTGTGTAACGCTCTTGAGGTAACTGTAAGAAGTTATCAGGTGCGTAGTTGAAACGATCTTGAGGATCTTGCCAGATGTTACCACTACCGTCAGTGTTAAAACGACCTAAAGTTTGGCCATCGAAATCACCACCAACTAAAGTAGGACCACCGAAAACACGAGTACCTGGAATACCAGAAGAACCACCTGGTACTAACTCGCCATCACCTTCAGTTAAGGCGTATTTTGAAAAATCACGGTCGCCTTGGAAAATTGGCTCACGCTTTGAGTAACCGATGTAAACAACAGCGTTACCTTTGTCATCTGCAAAGTTGCCACCCATTGTTAAATCTAAGTTGTATTTCTCACCGTCGCCTTCAGAAGTAACGTCGTAAAGAGCTGAGATTTCAACGCCTTCGAAATCGTCTTTCATGTTGAAGTTAACAACACCACCAAGAGCATCTGAACCGTATACAGCAGAAGCACCACCAGTGATGATTTCTACGTTTTCGATTAGTGAAGCTGGGATAGTGTTTAAATCTACTACGCCATCTTGACGAGCAGGAATCCAACGACGACCGTTAACCATAACTAACGTACGAGAAGTACCTAAACCACGTAAATCAACCGTAGCAGAACCATCACCTGGGTTATTTGAACTAGGGCCAAATGCAGGTAATGTAGAAGGTAGCTCAGCAAGTTTTTGCTCAACGTTTAAGTTACCAGAGATAGCAAATTCTTGTGCATCTACTGAGATAATTGGTGTTACAGCAGTCAATTCTTGACGCTTGATACGCGAACCTGTTACTTGGATGCGTTCTACACTTTCTTCTGCAGCTTCGTCAGCGGCAAAAGCCATAGTGCTTGGCATTGCTAAGGCTGTAGTTGTTGCACCAGCTACAAGAGCTAGGCGTACAGCTTTAGTAAGCTTATTATTTTGATACATGTTTACTCCCTGGATCACATTTGTGATTGGTTGTTATTTATTTATTTATATAAGAGCGTTTCGAGACTATATTGCCTCGTAAACTTTTTTGAACGGGTCTAGTGACCTGATCTGTCCTCTACGATATTAAACGGGATCGGCGTACACCGTCAACACCATTTATAACCATTTGGTAAACTTTTTAACATTTAGACATATTGGGTTACATTTATAATTTTAATACATGAAAAGTAAAAAAACCATAAGTCATTGGTTTAACTAATTTAAATACCTCCCTACTTGATTAGAGCCTTTAATGAATATCCGCTGTAAACATTAATTAAAATATACATTTAAATTGTATACACTTCGATTCAGCAAAAACACCAGGCGGCAACAAACACAATAATATCAAGGAATTATAATTGCCAAGCACTAATATTCAAATATTTTCTTTTCGTAAACACAAGAACGAACTCCATAATAACTTACTATTTTACAATAAGTTACAATAAAACCGAACGCTTACGTAAAGATAACATGACAATACAGCATTTTTAGATGTTATTAATTTGTTACTATCATCTAGAAATGGGGAACTTAATCTAAATTTTAAAAGAAGTATTAGAAACATATAATCAGATAAGGGATACTAGCTAAATAAAAGACCCAGACATTTATTAAATAAATTTATGAACCAAATAGAACGCTTATCTGGAATACTTAACCAGCTAGCTACTAAAGCTGAAAAAGTGGATAAGAAAAATGCCACGGAGAAAGTCCATCGTTTAATCGAAAATAATAATTTATTTTCACCTGGCTTATTCGTGAGTCAAAGTGATCGCTTCACTCCATACATAGAAGAAGTAAAGAAGAAACTTCCTGAATTTTCTCGTTTAGTAAAACAAAGGAAACAAGAATTCTCTAACCAACTATTACAACAATTAGAGCAACAAATTGCTGCAATCTCTAATGCACTTCATGCCAACGCTGCATTACATCAAGCAGCTAAATTAAGTTTTGATGCTCATCACAAAGTTAAAGCCAAAAGATCAAAGGCTCAAAGCAAATACAATTATATCGCCAAGAAACTTGTTCTTAATAGTCATCAACTATATCAAAAGTTAAATGAACATCATGAATTTGAGCGTAGGCTGATGGATATGGTTACAGAGCGCGAATCTCAGCGAGTAAAATGTAAAGCGATTGATAATGCAAAACTTTCAGCTGAAGTATTAGCATTACATCAAAGATTAGGACGGTGTAGAAAGGCAATTTCCGCTATAGAGCGAGATATTGAAATAGCCGAAAAGAGAGGGTAATTCGATAGTTGCTTATGACGATAATTCAAAATCAATAGAATTTAAGAACTTCATAGTCAACCTAAGAGCTTGTGGGGCAAACAGCTCGGCTGTTTATGTTGAGGTGGTTTAAAGCTGCATAAGTTAAGGATATTTACTTCTACTATGCACTAAACCAATAGCCCCAAACTATGTTTTTATAATTTCTCGAGCAACAGCCCTATTCGTTTAATCGAATTTACCACACAACAAACACTTAAAACCTATTAAACAAAAATAAGAAATTTTCCACAACAAACAACCTGTACAATTAACAAACAAACAGCTTGCAAAGGCATATAAATTAACAAAAAAACGGCTATTGAATTAGCATTTTATTTAAACACGAGTTAATCTTTACAAATACCTCATTAATTTTAAGTGAACAGTAAAATGAAAATATCTGACGACATACATAATTATTACGAAAAGCTAGTAATGCATCACTTCTCTGTCGCTAAATTTGATGATAAATATGATGAAGACTTCATCGCAGATCTTACCTGCGTTGTATTAAACCAACTTCCTACTCGCTATATACGCCACGAAGTTGACATGGCTTTTTATTTGCCGGCTTCAGAGCGATTTGAAATGGAGAGTAAGGTGAAAAAAGCCATTAGCAAGTCAATAGAGTTTATGAAAGCGCATAGACAGATGGCTGAGTAACAAACTAATCACTGAATAAACCTGTCAATCTGAGGCTAATTCAGGTCTTCCATTAACTAAGAAAGATACATATAGCTAATTTACCAGCCAAATAATTTGAGTTTTAGAGTGCGTCAAGGCAAATTCTTGAATTAAAAAATTGTTACTGGGGTAATGCCGTTACTGACTTATTCTTCTTGATTAGATAAAAAGCATTTATATAGTTTTAATTTAGTTTTTTGCTAGAAGATACAAAAAACTGGTAAACTAATCTTGCTGTAGGTTGTAAGCGTTAATAACTTTTGAGATACTATATCTACTGGTTATGAAAAGTCAGCCCTACGAATACTAATTCACTTCACTTCATCTTCTTAGACAGCGAGTTTATTTGTGCTTGGAAATATGTTTTACAGCTACGGCACGATGCTGTTAAATTTAATAATCATATATTTTACAGCCCTGCTCTTTGGATTAGATGTAAGAGGGGAGATTCAATTATATTTATCATATAAAATAATGATCGGTACTATTTCTTCATTAGGCTTATCTACAGGATATTTATACTTTTGGAAAGAAAAAAAATTCTTTATCAGCCCGTTACTTATTCTTGCCATTGTTATTATAGTCGCATTACTTATCACGCTTTTAAGTGCTGAGTATACTTATGATGTTAAACTAGAGTATTTATTATTCTTAGTTATTATTGAAACACTCAATGTAAGCGTTTTAGAGCTATTAAAGAAAGATCCCAGCTTAAAATCTTATTACAAAGGCTTATTTTTAGGCCAATGCATAACTTTATTTCTATTTTTATCTTTTATTTTTATTGGTATTCAGTCTGATAAATTAATTACCATTTATATTGCTGGCGGAATATTTCAATTAACTTACCTTATAATTGCACTCTATCGTCTCTTTGGGGTAAAAACACTGTTAAAAAGTAGTTCAGAGTTAACTTATGCCGAGCCATCGCAATATTACTATTACCTTGGTGGCGTAAGTATTTCGGCGATTTTGACCACTTTCATCCTTAATTTTGATAAAATATTTATAGCAAAACAACTTAGCATGACTGAGCTAGGTATATATTCAACTATTGGCAGTGTGATGATGATTGTTAATCGTTTTTTCAACGTTTTAGCAATGACCTATTTTGCCAAGAGAATAAATAGCAAAGGGAGCATACTTGAAGTGAAGTATGCTTATATCATTCCTTCTATATTTTTAATGGCTCTTTGCTCATATTTTATAGGCCCTTATATACTATCAGTTATCTTATCTGAAGAATTCGAACCAACAGGCCTTGTAATTGCCTTATTATTAACTGCAGCACTATTCTCAGGTATAAACGCGATTGTCCTCCAAGATTTTAACGTTATGGGGAAACCTCATTACAACATTCCAAGACAAATAGTTACTTTTATAGTATTAATTATCAACTTAATGATATTCGATTTTCTTGCTATTGAAGGTGTAGCCATTGCTATCGCGATTACAAGTGTCTTTAGATTATTTACTGCTGAATTTTTAAGGAAAAAACTTAATCATGACAAAACATAATGAAATAATGAACAACTTAAAGAAGTCACTCTTCGAAATGACAAAACGCATTAAGTTTAAAAAAATTATTTATATCGACTACCCTACTCATCACAATATAGGTGACTTACTTATTTACCTTGGGGCAATCGAGCTTTTAAAAGAATCAGGTATTGAGGTACTAGCCCAATATACCGCAGCAAATGCCGATATAAAAAAAGTACAAAAAATTATTACAGCAAACAATAACGAAGTGAGTATTGTATTTCATGGTGGAGGGAACTTCGGTGATATATATGATGCTCACCAAAATTGTAGGTTACTTTTTATTAAGCATTTCCCGTTAATTAATACTATTATTTTTCCACAAACTATTTTCTATAAAGATGATGTAAAAAAAGCCAATGACATTAACGTTTTTCAACAGCATAAAGATTTAACTATTGTAGTTCGAGACGTAAAAAGTGAAATCATTGCTAAAGAGTTTTGCAACAATGTCTTTTTGTTTCCAGATACGGCGCACATGCTTTGGGAAAGTCAGGTTACCCCAACGATACTGGCTAATGATTACCCAAACAACCAGCTGATACTAAACCGTTGGGATTGTGAAGGGCTTAATGAAAAACAAAAAAGTAACTTTGATTGGCCGTTAATTATTAACAAGTCAGATATATATTTCAAATCCATAATTCGCAGGGTTAGCTCAGTCAACAAATCACGTTTCATTGACAAACTTATCGCTTATTTATGGGAAAAGCATTGTATAACGTTATGCCATCGTGCCTCGAAGCATTTCAACAGCTACGCTCAAATTGAAACCAACCGTTTACATGGCCATATTTTATCTTGTTTACTGACAAAAAAACATACTGTCATTGATAATAGCTACGGTAAAAATTTTACCTATATAGAGCAATGGACAAAGGATAGTGACTTAGTTGTTATGCAAACTCAAAAGGAAAAAAATGGTGAGTAATAAATATATTATTGGCACTGGTTGGTGGTGCAACGAAAGCAATGTAAAAACAAATAAAGATGAACGATTAACCTATGGCGCTGATGAAATTCGCGGCTCTGCTTTTCAAAAGAAATGGATCGACTCAATTACGAATAATTGCACCCCTGAAAAAATAGTTATAATTGACAGTGCTTCGCCTACGCCTCCTCCTAATTTAGCATTTCATAATAATGATGTTGAATACATCCGTCTAAATGATAACGGTGGGCATGCCTCAAATCATACAGGCAAGTTATGTGGTTGGAGCCGTGGAATAATAATGTCAGCAAACTATGCTGCTAATTGTGACTGTCAGTATTATGTTTACATTGAACAAGATGTATTATTGCAAGGTGAAAACATCATTGAATTTGCTATTTCAAAAATGAAAAAGCCGTATATGTTTGGCCGAAATAAAGGTAACAACCAACCTTTGCAACAATCTTTTTTTATCATTAAACACTCGCACCTTAATAAATTCATTTCAAGATACTTAATGATGGACTATCGAGATGATGAAATATCGCCTGAAGTGAAGTTTGCTCTATGTACTTCAAGTTTTTATAGAATTATCCCTAAAGTACTATTTAAAATTATTCTCCCCAATAAATTATTAGGCAGAATAATTTACCGAATACAGCTGTTACTTGCTAAAACATTAGCAAACTTTGATCAGCTACCATTTGGTGCAGGTAGAGAGCGACCATTGGATTTTTCAGCCCAACACTTATATTTTCAACATGCTAGCAAAAATGAGTTAGATGCTTTTTCTAAAATAGATTAAATAACAGACCTTAGTACAAAGTCTACTTCAATTTATGGATAGTAGCCCCATATAACAGGTCCTCACTATTTATTAATTTTTACAGCTAATTCTATGGTGCTAGACTAAAATCAGAAACGTTCCAATTATAAGTACTGGTTAATATATCTCGATCGGCTTGTGCGTATGGCTAGTGTTAGCTATACAGCGCATCAAAGTTTTAACATTAGAACTTAGTGGCAAGTATTCCAAGCGTTCAGTATGGCGCCATTATTTCTAAAACAGTTTTAACGTTCGTCCTCAACGAAAGGATACAATGAATTATTCAGGTGTTCATATCAACTCGTATATTTTAAGACACTTACAACACATCATGTATTAGTACTAAGATCACAATAAAGACAACCTACTTTTCAACGCTTGATAAACAATATTTTCCTCATACTTTTCAGCTGTCTGGTACGCTACCTTACCCATAGCCGATTTTTCAGTTGCCGACATTAAACGAAAGTGTTCAATACATCGACTTAACTGGCTAGCATCGTCCTTAGCTATTAAATAACCATTATTTCCATGGTTAACATATTCGCTAACGGCCCCCATATCAGAAGAAATAGTAGGTACAGAATGAGCCATAGCTTCCAATGGTGTTAACCCTAAACTCTCTTCAAACTTTGTTGGAAATAAAAGTAAATCAATTTCATTATACAAGCTCTCTAATTGACTTTGAGGTATTTCACCATAATAGGTTAATTTAACATGATCTTTTAACTCATTAAAAATAGAGGAATAATCTCCCCCTCCAGCAATTTGTAATTCAATATTTTTAGAGTGTTTGAGAGCTGAAATAATAGTATCAATTCCCTTCATTGGTATTAAGCGGCCCACAAAACCTAACGTCAGTGTATTCGTCATTTTTATGCTTTGTTCTTTTCCTTTTTCTGAAAGTACAACACCGCCGGAAGGAGAAACAAATAACTTAGAGCCTTCCACTGTAAAGTGAGTATGTATCGTATTTTTCATGAAATTAGACGGTATAACCACCAAATCAGCACGAGAAAGCAAATATTGATTAAGTTTAAAAAAGAATTTTTTTGTTTTCACAGAGTTCATAATATCTGAACCGTGAGCATTTAATACTAATTTACTACCAAAAACCTTCTTAGCCAATAACCCTAAAATACCTGTATGTGAAATAAAATGACAATAGACAAGTTCAGGGCGAACAATGAAAAGTTTAACAATAAAAAACAGGTAAAATTTTAGATACGCTAAATACTTATTTCCAGTAGATAATTTCCATAAATAAACATCAAACTCAGATGAGTGAGACAATTTTTCAGTTGCCTTTTTAATAAAAACCCCTGCTGATGGGCTTTGTTTTGTTGGGTACATATTGGTAACAACTATAACTTTCATAACCACCCTATTTTAATATATTGTCAATGTACTCAATATATTGATTTTTTTCATTATCCCAGCTTATTTTCTGATATTCTTTAAAAGCACTTTCTACTTTTTTATCACGTAACTTAGCATCAGACATCGCGAGAAGTATTACCTCAGCAAGATCATTGTCATCATTAAAATAAAACACACTTTCTGAAGAGAAGTACTCTAAAAGTACAGGTAACTTGGGACAAATAACAGGTACATTATTGGCTATGTATTCTAACATTTTAACTGGTAAAGCGAAGTCATTAGAATGATTGGGGAAATTCATAACTATACCTAATGTGGCATCAGCTAAAATATTAGGTACTTCTTCAGGAGAAAAACCACCATGAAAATAGACAAACTCTAAAGGTTCTATAAGTATCTTTAAGTCATCGACATAAGGCCCTTTACCATGAATATCCAAACGCACATTCGCAACATTTTTTCGAACAACATTTAGTGGCTCAAGTACTCTTTGTAAGCCGTATCTTTCATGAATATTGCCATGAAAAACAACTTTAAGTTCATCATTTGACTGTTTGTTTAAAACAGGGAGGTGATAAGGAGAATTATGAACAATAAAAAAATCATTTTTACTTCTTTTCTCTAATAGTTTTTTTACCGGCAAACTAACGGTCATTAAATGAGAAGCAAAGAAAAAACTTACCTTTTCTTCAATAACAAGAATTTTTTTAAGTAAACCTCCCTTTTTCTTAAAAATAATATCAACTAATTCAGGCATTAAATCATGAACATCAAGTAAAATTGGCACACCAAAAATTTTAGGAATGATTGCAGTGAACACCAAAGCATTAGGCATATTATTTACAATGATCAAATTTGGTTTGTCAGCAAAACAGGACTTTGTTGATTTAAAAAAGCAAAAGACAAAAAACAAAAAATATTCAATTAAATAAAACAGTTTATTTTTCAGTTTCGATCTTGCTATTGGAGCTCTATTGATTTTAACGTTATTAACCGTTTCGTTTTGCCTTTCCCCACCTTTATTTAAGCAAAGAACAGTAACCTTTTTACCCGTTTTAGCTAATAGTTCACAATGCCTTTTAACTCTCGTGTCGTCTAAGTAATATGCGTGTAATAACACTAATATTGAATCTTGTGATTTCAATGAGTATTTTCCAAATAAATTAAAATTGTTAAGTTGAACACACTATATATTATGTGTATTTTCAAGGTATGGGTGCATGGGTAAACTAAACACTTGCTTACATAACTTTTCAGCTACCGGAAAATCACCCTTTTCATAACCTAAGTTCTCGTATACCGTTTGCTGGTGCATACAAGTAGCGTAATAAACAACCGTTGGTATACCTTTCTCTTTATACTGTGCCATATCTTGTTCGCGGTTATCACTTAGCAAGGTATATTGTGCCCAAGAACTTTCGTACCCTTCAGGCACTTGCGGTGTTTTATAACGTTTTCCTAATTCATTTTCATAATTAGTAGCAGCAATATTGCGATTGATAAGCTCTTGCGGAAATTCAGCTAGTTTTTCTAATAAAATAGCTGCTTGAATAGTATCTAATCGGCTATTCATGCCGATGCGAACATTGTCATATTTATCACTACCTTTACCATGTACTCGGTAAGAGCGTAATAGCTGGGCATATTCGTCATTATTAGTAAATATAGCCCCCCCATCGCCATAGCAGCCTAATGGCTTAGCAGGGAAAAAACTTGTTGTTGCTATATCACCAAAACTACCTGCTCGTTTAACATTACCATGTTCATCAGTAATCGAACCACCAAAACCTTGTGCGGCATCTTCAATCAGTTTTAAATCATACTTTTTAGCTATTGCTTCTATTTCTGAATAATTGGCCGGTAATCCAAAAAGATCAACAGCAATAATCGCGGTAGGTTTTAATTTACCTTCACTGATCACCTGTTGTATTTGTTTCTCAAGATCTTGCGGGCAAATATTAAAAGTATGCTCGTTTGAATCGACAAATACGGGTGTTGCATTAGCAAAAGATATGACTTCGGCAGTGGCAAAAAAGGTAAATGTTGGGCAAAAAACAGCATCACCTTCTTTAACATTAAGTGCCATTAACGATAAAGTTAGTGCATCGGTACCATTCGCACAGGTTATAACATGTTTCACCCCCACATAATCAGCTAGGGCTTGTTCTAACTCTTGTACTTCAGGACCCATGATATATTTACCATGGTTAAGTACATCAGCAATACGCTTGTCTATTTTAGTTTTTAAATGTTGGTACTGTGCTTGAAGATCTATAAACTGCATTAATTACTGTCCTAAAATATTATTAGTTTGAAACGTTAACCAGCTGATCATTTTTCAACTGATATTTATTACCGGTATGAGAACAAACAACCATTCCCTCACCTTTTATCGGTAAGTCAAGTTGCTCGCCATATTCACTCATCCAGCCAATTTGCTTAGCTGGTACGCCTACCATTAAGGCGTAAGGTTTAACATCTTTATTAATTACCGCACCAGCGCCAACAAAAGAGTATTCACCCAAGATAACTCCACAAACAATAGTGCAGTTAGCACCTAAGGTGGCACCTTTTTTAACTATTGTATTACGGTATTCATCTTTACGTACGACACCCGAGCGAGGGTTATAAACATTAGTAAAAACCATACTAGGGCCACAAAATACTTCGGCTTCTAAATGAACATTGTCATACACCGAAACGTTGTTTTGTATCTTGCACTTGTCACCAATAGTGACTTTATTACCAACAAATACATTTTGTCCTAATGAAACACCCTTGCCTATTTTTGCTGCAGCACAAACATGCGCAAAATGCCAAACACGTGAGTCTTTACCAATAACTGCACCATCATCAACAATGGCGCTTGCATGCTTATAATAATCAGCCATAATATTTCCGTTTATTTATCTATACTTTAGCTAAAAGCCAACGTTCTTTTAACGAATAACTTTACTGACAAAAGGGTGAATATCTGAAGAATTTTTAATAATATCTTGATTACGAATTTGGCTAACTATTTCAATACTCTTACGAGCTTCTTCTAGGCCAAAACCACCACCATTTAAAATATGCTCATAACTTTTGGTATGAAGGTCAGTAAAGCCACCTGAAAATTCAATTTCATTACCATCAACAGTAATTGATCGGTATGTTCTTTGCCCTGCTGCTTTTACTTCTTCTGGAATATAGTCGTAATTAACTGATAAGAACCAACGTACTTTAGCGTGTTTAAATTCTAAATAACCGGCATTGGCGCTATCTTGCTTTAAATGCGCTTCATTCTTAACTAAATCACCAAAAACCCAACCTAGCATGTCATAAAAATGCACACCTATATTGGTTGCTATTCCACCTGATTTATCATCTACACCTTTCCAGGAAGTAAAATACCAGTTACCTCGGCTTGTTAGATAAGTTAAATCAACGTCGAATACTTTATTTGGGTTTTTAGAAACTTCTGCGGCAACAAAATCTTTTAAATCAATAATGCTTTGATGTAAGCGTAACTGTAGAATATTATAAACTTGCTTACCGGTTTCTTCTTGCACTACACCTAATTCATCAATGTTACTAGGGTTAAGCACTAATGGTTTTTCACAAATAGCATGAGCGTTATTACGTAATGCAAAGCGAATATGTGAGTCATGTAAATAATTGGGTGACGCGATACTTACATAATCAATTTCAGTTCCTTGACGCTTCAAAAGGTCAAAATGACGATCGAAGCGTTCATATTCAGTGAAAAATTCAGCTTCAGGAAAGTGACTATCTATAACACCTACAGAATCATTTTTATCTAACGCAGCAACTAAATTATTACCGGTTTCTTTGATAGCTTTCATGTGACGAGGTGCGATATAACCAGCAGCACCTATTAAAGCAAAGTTTTTCATATATTTTCTCTTGTGATTTTTGAAGAATTGAGTTGTTTATATTCTAATGACGCTAAGCCATTAAGTAATGCCCACGCGATACTTAGCATTCCTGAAGTCCATACATGACCTGCAATGCAGGCAAATAACAACAAAGCTGAATTTGCGACTAGAGCAGAAGGAGCATAATAATTTTCATTCAAGTTTCGCACATTTATAACAATAATATAAATAGCCCATACTATTAATAAAATGGCGGGGATAATACCAAAATATAAAAAGATATCAATCGGATCAACTTCTAAACTTGCCTTACCAATAATACCCGTAAGTGTTACTGAGCCATAGCCAAAAAATAGAGGTGTAATACCATCAGCATCCGAAATGCGTTCAAATACTTGGCTAACCCATATATTTCGCCCAGAAAAGATCATATCAAGAATACTAAACTTGGAAAACTTAAAAAGAAGCCTTTGACCAACACGAAAAGTATCTAACCAGTTATAGAGAAAAGATAAGATAGCAACCATTAATATAATGGCTACAACAATTAGCGCAAATGCCTTGAAAGATAGAACCTTCTTTCTAAGATTAAAGAATGGAATAACAAAAATCACAAGAAGACTAAATAAAATAACCGATTTTGTACCAATGGATAAACCAATAAACAACACAAATAGTGCATTTACAATATATTTTTTAAGGCTAAAAACATTCCAAATATTATGTAACCGAAAACATGATAGTACTATAAACAAAGCACTAAGTTCGTTACCTGCAACAAAAAAACCCTTATAGCCTATACCACCTTCGTTAGGGTAAGTGTAATAACCAATATTAAAATAGCCAAGCAAAACATTAAAAACAACAACCCAAAAACCTAAGGTTAAGCAGTTTTTTGCACGTTTGATAAAAAGTAAAGGCTCCTGTTTTGCATAAGACATGACAAACGAATACATTACAACCAGCAAAATAAGCTTTAAAGCAAAAGGCAATTCATTGGTTAAGGCAACATGTCCATCTTGAGCCACCGAATAAAATAAAGAAACAGAAATATGAGTTGCAAATATAATGATAAAAATAAGATATACCGACTTCCTTTTCAGTAAGTATAAAAACGAAAAAAAAAGTAATAACATTTTTAAAACAAGCGAGAGAGGAATGTTAATACCAATTTCTTGAACAAAAAAACCCGTTAAGGCATCAAAGGCAACGTATGGAATAATAATAAACCAACACAGCGTTGTGATATCAGCTTTGAATTTTATTGGAAACATAAATTTATTTTTGTAGGTTTAACCTACTTCCATGATAGAGCTAATTAGGTAAACCTATAGAAATGACGCGGATTCCCCCCGCCTACAAAAGTGAACAATGACTAAATATATTATTAAAACATTAACCTTTAAGCCATTTACGTCTTAGCTCAGCTAATGGTTTTAGTAATATAGATAAATAATACCTCGTTTTTATAAGCCAAAACCCATGTCGGATCTGTATAAAAAACTCTCTAACTGTTGGTTTCTGCTTTAAAGCTCTCATTATAAGCCAGCGTTGATTAATTCTATTGGATTCAGACATTAAATGCTGATGTTTTTCGTAAAATTGTTTATATCCTTTAACATGATTTTCTTTAGCAGTGATACGAGGCCCTTCATGGCCATGATGAACAACATAAGACACTTCACCCAACATTTTAGCATCACCATAAGTTTTAATTAAACAAGTCCAAGTATCATAATCTTGGCACGCTTTAAAAGACTCATCAAAACCACCAATGGTACGTAACCTTTCTAATTCTACAAATACTTGGTTTGTGGCATAATTAAAGCTCAACTGTTCTTCTAAAGTGATGATTTTAGGCTTATTACCAAACTGTTTAGTGCGTCTACCATAATGCCAAATATAGCCATGATTAACAAAAGCATATTTACTATCATAACCAGCAAGCAATCCTTCTAAACGATGTGGCAAAAACTCATCATCATCATCAAGGCCGGTTATAAACTTACCTTTAGCTATTTTAATGGCTCTATTACGCGCAACGCAAGCACCTTGTGACACATCATTTCGCAAAACAGTCACTCTAGGCTCTTTACTTGCAAGATCAGTTAAGTATTCAAATGTATTATCCGAAGAAGCATCATCAACAATGATCAGTTCAAAATCTTGCATTGTTTGAGCAAAAACAGAAGACACTGCTCGCTGTAAAAGCTCAAGCCTATTGTGAGTAGGCATGTAAACAGTAACCATTGGTTTATATGTGTTAATTTTATTCATACCTTAGTGCTCATACAATTTTTTGAGACACATGTGCCCACATTTTTTGGCTTTGCAATTTATAGTTCTTTGCGTTAGTAAGTAAGGTATTTGTAACTTCTGCTTTGCTTTCTAGTAGCTGATGTAAATGTTCAATTAGTTTATGCTCATCACCGTGAGGTGAAACCAAATACTCTGAAACACCGTATTCTTCAAACAATTTTTCATATTTATGACTCCAACTAGTACCTAGGCAAGGAATCCCTTGTGATAGGGCACTAACACAACCATGATAACGAGAACACAGAATAGCTTCACTAGCACCGATAATACCTTTTACTTTTAATGGATTTTCTTCTGCTAATATTTCAACAGGTTTTGATAATTTAGTATTAATTTGTTCACATAAGGCCTGATCTTCACCCCCCTCATGATTAAGCAAGAAAGGAGTCAAGCCTTTCTTTTGCGCTTCATTTATTAGCACAGCAAAAGTATTTACATAATGTGTGTACCATGCAGTATTCGTGTTCTTTTTACTTAACATTTTAGAATTAGGTATGACGGTAAAGTAACGTTTGTCACTATTTTTAAACTTCTCTGGTACAACACCCACAACCAAATTGGTAAAATCAGGAAAACATACAATATTACTCTTTTCTCCCATGATAGATTTTACATAAGAAAAAGACTCTTGTTCTCGCGCTACAACTAAAGAAGCATTATCAAAAGCAATTTCCGCCCACTTTTTCTGTTTTGGTTTTGTAAAAGGCCCTAATGCTTGTGGCATAAAAATGTAGTGTTTACCTTTACGATGCATCCGGCTAACTTCTTTAGCCGTTTGTGCCATGATAACAGGGCTCCATTGGTCGCCATAACTAAACCCAGAAGCATCAAGTATTACATCAATATTTGCCTCAGTGATAACGCCCCACTTTAATAGCCAGTTTCTAACTTTTTTAGGAAGCAGGTAAAAAAAGCTACCAAAATCATAAATGTTTTTCTTAAACTCTAGTTTTTGATAAGCACCAACTGAAATTCGTTTTAAGTAAGGAGAATTTAAGTTGTCTTTTAACACAATTTTTGCATCAGGAAAACGTTGCGCTAATTGCTGTAAAATAGCATGAAGCATCAATTCGGCTCCTTTATTTACAAACTGAACGCCTTTTATTTCGATAATCACAGAGTTACTTCTTTCCTTAACGTTTTTGAAGTTTTTTTAGACGAATAAGGGATTAATCCCTCACTTTGCGCATAACCAACAGAAATCAACATAATTGGGCGCTTATGTGTAGGTAAATTCAACAACTTTGACATTTTCTTTTCTGGCACGTCTAAGTCAGGCCAATTCAAAGGGCAAGAGCTCAAGCCCATGGTCTCTACAGATAACATTAATTGCATAGCAGCTAATGAAGCATCAATGTAAATAATATGACGATCACGCTCAGACGGGTAAGCAGATAAATCTCCAATAACAACAATAACTGCGGGTATATTATCTGAAAAACCTGCAGTCCCTAACGCTAAAGAAGCTACTTTAGTTGCTTTATGAGAATCTGTAACAGTATAAAATTCAAATGGTTGCCTATTACATGCGCTTGGCGCTTGAGCAGCCATATCAATGGCTATATCAAGAGTGCTACTATCAATTTCTTTATCTTGATACCAACGCACAGAACTACGTTGCTTAAATAAATCATGAAGTGTCTGTTGAGTAATTGTTGAGGCAACCCTATGCTGATGCTCATAAGGCAATGATGAGCCATCTTTTTCAAAAGGTTTTAATGTTAATCTATTAAAACGTTCTCTAGCCTGATCTAGCACTTCACTGCTATCTGTAACAGAGAAATATTTTTCTAATACATCTTGAGCCCATTTTAGTTCATCAACACAAAACCCTTCACTTTTAAGGCACTTTCCAAAGCAATCTATCGTTTCATCTATATAAGCTTCCGCAAAAACAGCCCTACGCGGTTGCATGATTAAGCCTTTCTCTAACCTATGTGTATTTCTGCGTAATAGCACACTAGACTGTTTAATATCATTTAATGAATTATAGTATTGAAGACGTCCTTGTAGAACGGCCTGATGTTCACGGCGAAATTGTGTGCTGAAAAAGCAATAATAGAATGAACTGAGGAAACTATTTTTTGCAAAGAATGGGAAAATCAATTTATCTATAAATTGTATCTTATTTTTTATTGATAATAAAATGGATGGGGATAACAGTTTTCGAAGCATTGATTTCATTTATAGCGCCAAATATATTGCGCGAGTGTTATCAGCACAACTTAAATTATATCATTATGTTTACTAAACTAAATTAAGCTTTCAATTTTACCTTATCAAAGAGAAAACGGCTAGGGAATAACAAAGACTTAGTCATGATTTTTGCTATAGGCCAAGTGCTTGGATGAAAAAAGAGTATAATATAAGAAGCAAATGCATAAGATATTACGGTAGCAATCGCTGCCCCTATACCATGATACATTGGGATCAGCCATAAATTTAAGCCAACATTCATCACTGCACCAACACCATGAGTTACCAAAGAGAAAACCAACAAATCTTCAGCCAAAAGCCATTTACTCAGCAATGCTCTCATAAATACAAAGACACCAGCCCAAATATGTAACGCTAAAATAGCACCAGCTGCCGCATATTCATTTCCAAATAAGAAAACAATGACCCAATCAGAAAAAAATGTGAACGCTAAAGCAATTACTAATGCACTAACAAATAAAGCATCGCAGAGACGTTGCAATTGTTGTTGATATTTTTCTTCATTCGTCTCTTTAAGTTTTAACAGCGAAGGAAAAAAAGAGGCGGCGAGTGCTGTTGGGAAAAAATACCACACCTCAGAAATCCTACTTGCAACCGAATAGATGCCATTTTCAGATGTTGACACCATTTCTGTCAGCATAACTTGATCTATTTTCAAATATATTATCGACGCAATTCCTGACAAAATTAACCACTTCGATTGTTTTAATAAACTCATGCCATAAGAAAAATCAAATAAAGATAAGTTAAAACTACCTTTTTTAATTTTATATATGGCAATAAATCCTACAGATAGTAGAAGTGATTCTATAACGGCCGCCCAAATAAAAGCAGTTAACGGCGCTTTGAAATAGACTAATACTAATTTAAGAATAGAAATTAAAACAACAGTAAGAAAACGTACTTTTACAACATATTTTGACTGTACTTGTGCTTGAAACCAAAAATCAATAACATGAAATGCAACCAACAAGTTAGCTAAAGAAAGTAAAACAACTGCCCAATACTTTCCTTCTAGCCTTGTAAAAATGCCAAAATACAAACATATAAGTAATATTATACTTGCTAATACTCCGCCTAAAAATCGGGTCACAGTTACGGTTGTCATTATTGACAGGTAACTATGCTTTAAAGCAACAAGTTCACGAGTAACGATAGCATTTAAACCTAAGGAACTAAGTGGTACTAAAAGCGCCACAACCGCTAAAAGGTAATTTAATAATCCAAAAGAGTCTGGCCCCAAGTGCCGTGCGACAAATACACTTACCATCAAAACAAGTACCATCGACAGTACTTTTTCTCCGACTAACCAGCTGGTATTCTTTATTGCTGCGAATAAGTTTTCATTTTTTTTTATTTTATCAATCACCAGCAAGACAAAGCCCTTTAGCTAGCAATTAATTGGATTTAAATTAATTGCTAATAATTATGTTATAACAGAAACTAACGACATATTTTTTAGTATTTTAAATGAATGACCTCAACCATACAAACACTAAAATACAACTATTTGTTAAATCATAAAGGCACAAATAATAATATGCACCACATATTTATCGTTTTAAAAAAGGTCTTACTTATCTGCTTGGTATCCTTGTCAAATATTTCATGTAATGATGGAAATCAAACAGGTGAAAAAATTAACTCTACAGAAAATATCAAACAATTAGCATTAGAAATAGCGATAAAAAAAATATCGAAAAGTTGCAAATGAACTGGATATCAACAATGGTCATCCTCGAGCAGTTAATAATAATCAATGGCGGCAAACACATTGGCAAAGTTGGACAGATGGTTTTTTCCCGGGTATTTTGTGGCAATTAGCCATAATTGATGACTCTTTAGAAAATCAAGCCGCTTTATGGACTTTACCTCTAGGAGAATATGCTTTATTACCAAGTCACGATGTTGGCTTTATCATAAATAACAGTTTTGGAAAGGCCTATAGAGTGACTGGTGATCCTAAATACCTGTCTACAATAGAGACAGCAGCGCAAACCTTAGCTAATCGCTATACCCCTCAAGTACAGGCAACACGTTCTTGGGATTTTGGCAGTTACCAATTCCCTGTGATTATAGATAACATGATGAATCTCTCATTATTATTTTCAGCAAGCCATTATTTTGAAAGTGAACCATATTACTCTTATGCTTTTCATCATGCGTCAACAACTTCAAAGCATCATATTAGAGAAGACGGTAGTAGTTTTCACTTAGTTGACTTTAATAGTGAATCAGGTGAAGTTATAAAAAAATCAACCGTACAAGGTCTGAATAATGACTCAACTTGGGCACGAGGACAAGCTTGGGGGGGGATGGTTTTTCTATCGCTTTTATGGAAACAGGAAAAAGTGAATTTAAAGAAACAGCGATCAACATAGCTAATTATTTCATAGAACAATTACCAGAAGATAAAGTTCCTTATTGGGATTTAAGCATCACTGACATTAATGCATCAAAAGACACGTCGGCAGCTGCTGTTGCTTCCTCGGGATTATGGTTATTATCCAAAATAGTAGTTGATACAGAGCTAAGTAATTATTTTAAAGATGAATCTTTAGCAATAACGTCAAGTTTATTAACTAATAAATATTTTAATAGCGATATTAATTACCCTGCTCTTCTTTTACATGCAACAGAGAACAAGCCATCAAATAATGAAGTTGATACATCGCTAATTTACGCGGATTATTATTTTATAGAAGCTTTATTGTTACAACTTAGCATAGTTCAAGTACCACTTTGATATTCCAATGACAAAAATAGCACTATTGATATACCACTTTTAACTCGTTGAGTTTACATATATAAAACAAATTATAGCTTTATGATAATTTGATTTGCTTGCCAATCTTCATAATTATTCCAATAGTCCATTTCATTAAGCATGACATAATCTAACGATTTTAAATATATTGGGCGGTATAACTTCTTTTGTGATGTATATAGAATATCTTCAGATAATACGATTCCAGTTTGAGCATCAATTGTAACAGATAATAGCCCGTATTCAGAATTATCACCCAATATTGACGTTACTAAAACTTTAATAGACTCGCCATCCTCATATCGACAAGATTTTATTGATGCTCCTGTAATATAAGAATTATCGCCTAGGATACCGTTATAATGACCTACTTCAAAATTCACTTTTGAATTGTTATTTAAGTCGGTAATAATAATATTTAACTGCCATTCCTCAGTATTATCAATATTGTTTTGTGATGAATATAAATGACAAAGGCTACTATTATGATTGGCTACATCTAGTAGCCTTGTATTTGAATGGCCTTCTGACGATACTTTGAGCTGTAAAGTATAAGCATTACTATCACTTCCCTCACCCAAACGAATATTATCTACTAATGCATTACTAGGATCATCTTCAACTAAGTCTAAGAAACTATATGCTATATACTGCTCTGGCTCTAATGGATGATTAGCCTTACTAATAATAATTTTATCGTAAAGCTGACCTACGCTATTCTCTATACTCATTTGTAAATATAACCGGCCAAACGACGCAGAAATCATTTCCCAATCAGACCAAGTCCCCCCTTCATCTGGACTAGTAAATATCCCCCATCCATCTAATTTATCCCAGGTTAGCAGATAAAGTTTATCATTTGCAGAAACCAATTGGCTATAAGTAGTTCCTGATTGAGTATTTAACGTAACCTGGCTTTCAATAGATAAGTCTTTATTGAACAGTGTCAGCTCAATCTGACCAAGGGAGTCTTCAGATACACTATTATGACCTGTCCTAGCAACGATCCAACGCTCCTGATCTAACGCTAAAACAGCAGGCGCATTATGTTCATCTGCTTTAAATTGTAGAGGAAAGCTATGCTCGAGTTTAACCTCAGATAAATCACTTCGAAAAAAAGATACCCATTGCTCACTTTTACCTTTATTGGTTTTAACGCCTGTAACAGCAAGTGTATCACCAGACAGACTATATAACGGACTAACCCAGTAGGAGTAACCTCCATTACAACTTAGTGATACGGTTTGGTCAGCATTAATTGTACATAACTTTTCTTTTTCTGAAGAATTACAACCAAATAAAAAAACAATAAGTGTATAGTTAATAAAATATAACTCAATCTATTTGAATAAAACATTAAAAACCTTTTTAATTTTATCCAGTTACTATATCTATTTAATCGTATGTGTCAATTCAATAAACTAAGCCGTTTAATTGAATTATATAAGTATTCTATGCTGTTGATAATTAGGAAATAAGGTTTAGGGCGTTTGTTTTTTTAAAGGTTATAAAATAGTATTGACAAACTTTTGATAAAATTAATTCTATGATTAAAACACAATATCAAAACAAGTACAAAGGAAGGAATATACGAGAATCATGAAATAATATGGGCCTTACTTTTGCCAAGCAAAACCCATAATAGGTAACTATACGAACATTTGAACTACATATCGGTCGACTTTATACTTTTCAGCAAGCGTTCAAATTCGATTTTAACGTTTGAATCAATATCTTTACTACCACTGACAGAGAAGGTATATAGAATATTATGAGCTTTATCTAATACCGCTAAATTTTTAATAATTTGTTTACTGTTTTTACCGTCAGCTTCAATAATATATTCTTTAGTCATATATCTATCAATTTTCTGGCTTGCGTAAACCTTAGCTTCGTCTCCCACCAAAGTAAACTGAATATTTTTGTAATCAGCTTTTATCAATCCAGATATTGCAGAATTAAAGAAGTGCTTCCATTCTTCCTTTGAACCAGTATAACTTGAGCCAGTTAACTGTTGACACACTACATTGGTAGCTAACTGCGCTGCCATACTATTGTTCAGAGCGACAACGCTTTTTAGCTTCATCTGAACCGTTTCGTTTAACGCTATAACTTGCTCTGATACTTTTGGTTTATTCACTAACTCAATAGTATTAAAACAAACAGACTCTGTATACAAACCTTGATTCGCTTTGGCTTTATAAGAAAGAGTTAATACTAGTATTAATATTGTTGTAGTTAAGGTTTTTTTCAACATAACGTAACCCTTAAAATTCAAAAACATTTCATCATCTATTGCACAAAATAATTATATATTTTAGGCAAAAAAAAACCGACCTAGGTCGGTTTTTTTATGTATCACAATAAAGCGATATTAGTTACCACGTTGTTGTGAAGTAGAAACTTCAGAACGACCAGTACCTGCTTTTTGAGTGTAAGCGTAACCGTTTACAACACCTTCGTTAGCGTCAATGTTAAATGTAACGCTTAGTTTAGAACCAGCTTCTGCACCTAAAAGGTCCATAAGTAATGCATCACTAACTTTAGAAACAGTTAATGCTGGTAAATCATCAGCAAAATCGTCTGTAGTGTTTAAGTTTACTGGTCCGTACTCTTCGCCATTTTGGTCAATAGCTGTAACGATAACGTCAGTAGCTGTAGAACCTTCGTTAGAAAGAATTACAGTTGAGTTAGTACCTTCAAAACCTACTGGTAAGTAAGGAACATTGATGATAGTTGCATCAACTAACCATTCGCCACCGTCTTCAGATGTTGCAACAACTAAAGAACCAGAAGAGAAATCAGCAGAAGTAACTTCAAAACCAACAGTAACGTCACCAGTTGCTGGGATTTTAACATCAGTCGCATCTAATGCTGGGTCAATTGTTAAAGTAACATCAGTATCAGTACCATCAATTGTAATATCAGCAGGAACAAGAGCGATATCAATTACTTTATCAGCAGTAGACATTGTTGGAGTACCAGCATCCGCTGCAAGGTCAGCTGCAATAATATCAGTGAAAACACCAGTAGCAGTAACAGAGTATGTTGGAGCCGTAGTAACAGCACGTGATAAACCTTGATTATCAGAAATAGTAACAACTAAATCATCTTCAGTAGTTCCATCAGTGAATACTTCATCATCTTCACGATTGATTAACTTATCAAGAGTAGTATCAACAGAGAAACCGTATTGGCTAACTTCAATTGAGATAGCACCGTTACCTGTATCAACATCAGATGCACCATCGTTAGCAACATAAGAAGCAATAGAAGCAGCTTCAACTGCACCAGTTGCGAAAGCTACATTGAATGCACCACCGTTAGCGATAGGCTGACCTAGGCTTACGTCGAAAGTTAATACGTGAGCACCATCAGTTGTAGTATCGATAGCGATGTTATCAAATGTAAAGCTACCTGTACCAAAAGTAATAGCAACATCACCGTCAGTACTGCTACCAGCAGCCTGAACAACAGTACCAGTAATAGCAGCTGCAGGTGTAGTTAAATCTACATCTTCACCAAAAGTTACAGTAATAGTAGATGCAGCAGGAGTTGCGGCTTCAACTTTAACGTCGAAATCAAAACCTGTATCTGGAGTTGCAACTTCAGCGGCAATACCTTCTTTAGAAATCTCTAAGATTGTCGTTGATGGGGTAATAATTGCAGCAGAAGCACCGAATGATGCAACAACAGCTGTAGCTACAAGAGCTTTTTTAAAAAAATTCATTATGTTTTTTCTCCTAGTTTCATGAAACTAGCACATAGCTAATGAACCTATGTACCAATATTTTTCTCGCCTGGCTAGGCGCCTAGCCAAACCATGTGCGATTAAATGACAAACCTTTGTCAAAGTCAAGTAATTAGCGTTTATTTTTTATAATTATGTCGATTAAACAACCAATTATTCAAAAAACTGGGCTTTTTACCCTATTTACTCACCTGTATTTTAATCTCATATATATGATTTTAAAATTTACCATCTACTTATATATAAGAATATTATTCATCATAAATTAATTAGCGCTTAACCCACCTTGTTTTAGAACAAAAAGGATGACATAAGCAAATGAACGTATACTTTATTAGCATATAGTAATCACCTGACAAGTTACCTTGTATTTATTTTGTTTTCAAGTGTATTAACATAAAAAATTAAAAAAAATTACGCAATTTTTTCTTTATAATTGAATACTCTATGCATAAAAATCCATCACTTTTTAATTCAATATAGTTTTATGTACATACCACTTTAAAACTCAATGTTTTCTAGCCCAACCATAAAGCTTTGTCTTATACGATCCCACTCACTTACATTGTTAATGATTTTAGGTGTTACTAGTATCACTAGCTCTGTTTTGTCTGATGAGTCTGCATCACTTCTGAACAAATGTCCAATCACGGGTAAACCACCCAAAAAAGGTATGGCATTGGCACTTGAGGTTTTATTTTCACTGATCAATCCTCCAAGTAACACTGATTGACCATCACCAGCTACAACTTCTGTTGATATTTTTCGTTCGAAAATTGATGGAGAGCCTGAGATATCGATTCCGTCAGTAGATATATTCGAGATATTTTGCTCAATACTCATAATTACAGTACCTTGAGCATTAATAGTTGGTGTTACAACTAAATCAATACCCGTATTACGATACTGTATGGTGGTTGTTTCTCGCTCGCCATTTATAGGATCAGACGTAGTACTGCCAACGGTAGGTATATCATCACCTACACTGATAGACGCAGACACACCATCACGAACCAATAAAGTTGGTCTCGACAATACATTAACTAAACCATCTTTTTGGTTTAAGCTAATATTTAAGTTACCATTTACTCCAACCAAAGAATATCCAAATCCATCAGTACCGTTATAACTAAAATCTTTAGTAGTATCACCTAGTCCACCACTTTGAATTGCAAACTCTACACCTTTTGAGAAGCTCCCTGTTAACTTTACCTCAGCTATTACAACTTCAAGCATTACTTGCTTAGGCATTACATCAAGCTTTTTGATTATTGGTAGCAATTCTTGATAAAATTTACCTGTAGAATAAAAAATAAGTGCATTAGATCTTTCATCAACAACTAATCTAATATTATCTCCGTCAACAGTTTGCACAACGTTAACAGCATTTGTGTTTCGTCGGTTATTTTGAGTAGTAGAGGTATTATTAACATTTATAGCACTGCTTTGTGTTTGACGATTGTTTTGGTTAAAACTACTACCACCAAGTAATGGTGCTAAACTTTCTCCTAAGTCAGCTGCACGAGCATAACGAGGGTGATATGTATAAAAACTTTGTTCTGATCCGCTAGCAGGCTTATCAAGTTGCTTAGTCCAATACTCAACTCTATCAATAATTTCATCCGAACTAGCAAAAACAACAACTTTTCCTAAGTGCTCAATAGGAATAAAACGAACACTGATTGACTTATTTAACGCTTTGGTTGAGATAATTCCTTCTTGTTCTAATAGTTCAGAAATTTTTTCAATATAAGTACCAGAATCGATATAATTAAAACTCAATAATGCAATTGATTTTGCGTTCATACCACTACTGTCAAGTAAGTGCACTAACGATAATGTTCTCAATACTTGTTCTCTTTTTCCGACTACAGTTAACAACCCTTGAGCAGCATCTATAGTTACTTTTGCATCAACCAAGTCACTTATCGTTGTTCTCAAACCTCGAGAAGTACCGAATTTAAGAGGTACCAATTGAATTATTTCACCAGAAACATTAGGAACATCAACCATTTCACGTCCAAAACCAAATGCTTTAGACGATTTATTTGTTTTACTTTCTAATTGATGTACATAAAACACTTCATCATTAAGCGCAATCGCTACCTGGTTTTGACTTAGAATTTGTTGAACAAGCTGAAATAAACGTTTTGCTGAAACAGAGTTTTTTAACTCTAACGTAACGGGACTGACATTTGATTTTACACTCGGTTCAATTAAATAAGAAACATCAAGTAAGTCCCCTAAGACATAGTGTAAAAAGTCGTTAAGGGGTAATTCGTTTACAGATAATTGAAATTGTTCTTTACCATCAAACTGTTTAGATAAATCTACTTCAAGTTTTAATCCTTGTTTGTTGTTGTCTAAACTATTTAAACGAACAAATTCAGCATCCCCTTTATCTTCTACCGTGTTCTTCTCAAGAATATCAGTTGCGGGTGATTCTTTCTCTTCTAGAAATGAGTCTTCAATAACAACTTTATTGGCTTCTACCTCTTGGTTAGGGTTCATCATTGTACTGCTACAGCCAGTAACAAAAAAAGCTAAGGCTACTAATACATACAATTTTCCTTGTGTTAACGCTTTATGGTTAAACTTTTGTTTGCTATCAACCAGTAAGGAGGTTTTGATTGTTGCCATTATTTTATTCACGTCGTTGATTTCCAAAATTTTATATAAACTTATCACTTTGCGTTCAGTGATAAATACATTAGGAGTTTTGCATCATTTTTTTATATTAAACAATTTGAACTCAATTAAGTTATTATCTTGTTTAAAGCTTATGGAGTTATTAGTTACAGAAGTTAAAAAGACTCCTTCTAACAATTCTTCTCCGTACATTATTTTTAGTAATTGAGACTCGTCAGAGCTACTTTTCTCATTCAAAACTTTTATCAAAATAAAAGCTTGACTTTTGTTCTTCATAGCATCAGCTGTATCATTTACTTCTTTTCCATTAAATATACCGTACAATGTATATTTTTTATCTCCAAAAGTAAGTATGCCTTTATTTTTTTTATTACTATCGGTTTGTTTATCTTTGGGTTCTTTAGACTTCAAACGATCGTACTTAAGTTGCTGCCAAACTTTTTCTACCTCTAAGGGCTCGTCACTAATATATGCAGGAACAATTAATTGAGACGCATTTAATGAAGACTCTTTTTTTGGGGTATTGTCTTTTTGAACTAACAACGAATAAGTTAAATAAGTAAAAACCATTACTGATAGTAATATTGCAACGATCCTCATCCCTCCTCCTTACCCACATTAGAGCTATTTAAATCAGTCTGTTTATACCAAACACTAACATTTAAAGACGCAATAAATTCAGAACGAGCTGTTTTATCAAAATCTCTAGCGCTATAGCTATAATTTTCAATATTTATATATGGCTTAACAGTTTCAATTGCCCGCGTAGTTTTAACTAAACAATCGGCATCACCTTTATAGCGTATTTCCATGTGCCATTTTTGTATCTTAGGTAGAACATTCTGATTACCTTTAAAGCCAATTCTTGAAACATTACAATCTGCTGAGTTTAATAATTCTTCAAGCTTTGCATGTACTATTTGCTTGAACTCTGCTTCATTCTTTTGCACAAATAAATAATCATGAGAGTTTTTCAAATAACGTGATAGCTGTTTATTTTCATCGGATGATATACCTACATCAATAAGCGTTTTTGTTTTATGCTGTTTATTCTGTAACAACCTTAATGTTTCTTGTTGCTCACTTTGAAGTTCAGAAAGAGGAACTAAAAGGTAATTCGCAAGCAAAAGGGCCAATAGAATGAGTAAATAGTGTTGATATTTTATAATATCTGCCTTCATATTGTATCTTTGCCTTCAGTATTCAATTTCACTTTCATGTCGCCAGAAGTTTCTTTATTGATTGGCCGTTCATCACTTATATTATTTGGAATTAATTCTAAGGTAAAAGATTCTTTACCTTTAGATTTGCGAACTGCACCTTTAAAAGTGGCGCTAACAACGAATGGGCTTTTAGATATTTCAGTCAAAACTTTAGTTGCGTTAGGGGCTTTTCCTCTTATAGTCAATATGTTCAGTGTATAATTAAACCGACTGATAACCATACCACTTTCAACGAGCTGATAAATCAATGACCAATGCTGATGTACTGTAACAGTTTTTGAAAACTCATTATTGAGCATATTAAGTAACTGGCGCTGCTGATCTTGTTTGTATTTTGATTCAAGCAATTCCAAAATAGCTTCCCCCTGATCAGACAACTCATTTTCAATGTTGTTACTTTTTATCCATAAATAACTGTTAGTTGCAATGTAAAATATGCTGGCCGTTATTAAAGGTGCCCAATACAACAGATGCAGATCTATAGCTTTAAACCATTTCTTTGGATTAAATGCGATTTTATTATACAGAACATCAATCTTACTTTGTGTAAAACACGTAAAAAGAAAATTAGCATAATCTTCTTTGGCAACATTATTCGAGATTATGTCTGCTGGTAATCCAGAACTTAGTTTGAAAGCTTCTACATTTGAAATCAAACCTTTAGCGTAAGAACTTGAAGATTTATCACCAAAACAACTTGCGAATAATGTACCAACTGGAGTTTCAATAGTTGACAACCAAATTGGTCTCGTTCCGCTTTGGCTCTCATTTTGATAACAAAATAAATCTGTTTCAGGAATAAGAACTCGTTGTTCTCCTAATTCATTTAACAAGCGAGAGTCGAAAGTAGTCTTTTTTATATCATAACCATCAATTGCTGCATTAACAGCTATTTGAAATATTGTAGCTGCAGTGTTTTCATTGCTTTTTTGTAATAGTAAAATTTGACGTAATTCTTTTTTGCTTATGGATGTATAACTTTGCAACGTCTGTTGGTAGTGTGCCTTAGCGACGATAACAACCTTAGCATTATTCTTTTCTGTTTGTTTGAAAAAACAGGCTTCTTGATTATCAATATTTTCTAGATCATTCGATAATTTTTTATTTTCAAAAACGTACCAACCATTAGCATAATAAGCCAACTGTTTAAGTAATATTTTCTTCAATATAGGTTGCTTTATAAATAACGCTAAATTCACACTTGATTCCAAGTTATATGACTAATGACAATAGGTCTTGTTTGGGAGCCAGGTCGCAAGTCTACTACAAATTCTTTACTTAGTTTATTGTTTTGTCCTTTTACAAGCAAGGTTACTTTTAACAAGCCGCTTGTTGCAAAAGTAATATACTCTCCTTCATCAATAGATGTAGCCTGATAAAAACTTAGCTTAGTTAACATACCCGAGTTTCTTAATTGTAGAACCTCTTCATAAGAGGCAGCGTTATTTAAGTAAGCTTTTAAAATGGCATTTGGAGCATTTAAAGGATTAAAGTTAGGAATTATTTCTGAAGTAAAGAATTGACTCCATTGCTTATAATTTAATAAATGGCCATTTTTAATACTTTCAACTTCTGATATTGTTTGTAAATAAGCATTACGTGGACCAGGTTGTTGAGCATTCTGGTAGTAATGACTTTCCGCTCCATTGAGCCGCTTTAAATCATCTTTATCTTTCCAGTCAGCTAAAGAGTCTAGAAACGTCCTTACTTTGTCATCTGAAAGTTCATTAAGTTCAAAGAAATTGGCTGCAATAGTATTATTTAGAAGATTTAAATTAAGTAACCCAGATAAATCTTGAATAGTAATAACGGTATTATCATCGATCAAAAAAGGCTCACCATAAAAATTCCACTTCTGAACTAGAATATTTTCACTATTACTATTTTTATAACGAGCTTTCGTTAACAAGGCATGTAATAAGTCTGCTTCTACAATTTCCAGTGCTAAATTGAGTCCGAATGAATTCTTCATTAAACTAACAACACTAATTTGCGAACGTACTGTTTGATTGATGTAAATCCCTAACATAGTTAGAATAATTGAAATAATCAACACTTGTATAAGTGCAATTCCTTGAACTCTTTTAGCACCCGACCCTATTGTTGAATTAATTTTTCTCATCATATGTCTTCTCGAAGATAGGTTAATAAACGATACAAACTATGTTGTGGGAGGGCTAGTTGAAAGTTACTCATGCCCTTTTTAGAAGTAAAAGTGATTTGTAACTGTTCCGGTAAAAGTCTACTAACATCACTATTATGAGTTTGATACCATACCCGTCCATCTTCTTTATTTATAGATTCATCATTATCGTTGCTAATAGCGTCAGCTAATGACTGCCAGCCAAAATAAGATAAATTAAAATCAGTTATATTAGACAACAATATAATTTCATGTTGCCAGACGCCCTGTTGTGATATATCTAAAATCAGGTTACTTTTAACACTTTGTTCTCGATAAATTAAATTATGATTATCACTATTTGGTATGCTTTCTAGTTGTAAATGTATTAAGGCAGGACTATCAGTAAAAATAGCTGAATTGCTTATTAAACTCATACTAGAGCTAGTTCCTTTAAAATACATGCGAGGATTACCATTTTCGGCATTAACAATATAGGGGATTGCCGAGCTGACAATTTTATGTAAACTATCTAACGCGGTCGCTTGTTCCGTGTTATACCAAAATACTTGTACTCGCTTTTGCCATTTTTGACTATATAAACTATAAGCGTAATACCCAGAAAACATCACTATCATTAATAATGACGTTGCCAGCATTAATTCTATTAAGGTAAATCCTGTGCTTTGAGATTTTTTCACATAACTTACCATGTCGCTGCCTTAAACTGGAACTCATCGGTTTTATTAGTATTTGTATTCTGGGCAGTCACATTCACTTCAAACAAACCAAACTGAGGAGTTGGTCGAGCAATATCATCATATTCAGGAGCTCTTGGTGCAAAGGCTACACGTTTAGCTTGCCATTGATAATATATTCCAGAAACACTTAGTTCGTTTGATAACTCTTCAAGGTTTCTATTTTTAGTTAGTAATCTAATTTGAGCTTTTATAGCAGTAATCGCAATAGGGTTAATTTGATAAAAATGTGCCTTATCACTTGCCTTTTGAGCAGATAAACTCGATGCTGAGAATAATTCAGCCGTTATTGCCAACGCTGAAAATAAAATTACCGAAGCAATAAGTACTTCAATCAGAGTGAAACCAGAGGATGGTTTACGAGCTGCGACTAAACGCATATTTAAGCATTTTATATTAGCCTTTACGTTACTTTTATCTAACTTATTAAGTACATGCTTCATTATAAATCAAGCTCTGTGTATAAAGAAGTAAACTCAATAGTTTTAATTTCGTTAAACCAAAATACTTGAAATTGATTTGGGCTAACTACCCCTTTGGCGGAAACATTAAAAGATTGAGCAACAAAGACAAGTTGATCAAAATTTATTATTTCTATATCATGCGTTTGAGTTTCATTGTCAATGTTTGGTATATCATTAATTGAAGAATTAAACTCATTAATTTCCATGGCTGGCTCAGTAACATACATAATTTGCATTTGATTTTTTTCAAGGTTAACTTGAATAGCACCGCCTCCATAATATGCACGATAGCTTATTTTTTTAAATAATTGGATTACTTGTTCTAATTCAACTTGTCTTGCTTGTTGGTTAATACTTTTTTGCATTAACCCGCCACTCAAACTCATTAATACAGCCATAATAGCCATGACAACCATTAACTCAATTAATGAAAAACCATTGTGTTTACGTTGTTGTACAGACGATTGTACTACCATGTGCCTATCAAAATTAAAAAGGTACATCGTTAATTGAGACCATACTCATCAACATTGAAATAACAATACCACCAACAAAACCTCCCATAAAAACTAGCATTAAAGGTTCTAAAATAGTGGTTAACTTTTTTACCACTGCATCTAGATCTACACGACTTCTATTGGCGACTTCGTTAAAAACTCTAGGTAAATTTCCAGTTTCTTCACCTACTTTGATAATCGACAAAAATATCTCAGGAAATATCTGAGTTTTAGATAATACAAAGCTTAACTGTTTACCTGATTTTAATTGGGCTAATGCTTGTTTTGCATCTCGTTGGAGATCTGGATGTTTCAGGGTAGAAGATGTAAGTTCTAATGTAGTGTCTAGTTGCACCCCTGCTTCTAACATCATTCCCATAGAAGATGAAAAACGTATACGTTCAGCTGTTAGAATAATTTTACTTACGCCCGGTATTTTCGCTGAATTAACATAACACCAATTTTTAAATGCAATTTGTTTAAATGCATAAAACAAAGAAAGCAAACCTAGCCCAATACCACCTAGAATATAAATTTCGTTTTCTACAAAAAAACTACTGACATTAATAATCAATTGCGTGTACCAAGGAGCTTGAGTCAAATCAGTAAAAATTCCTGACATTTTGGGAACTATAAAAGTTAGTACAAAATATACAGCAGCAAGACATACCATCATTATTACACTAGGGTATGTTAATGCTTGACTAATTTGTGCTTTTAATTCTTTTTGAAATTTTAAGTCAGCAGAAAGCCTATTTAATACTTCAGATAAGTTACCAGAAGATTCACCTATCTTTAGCAAACTTATGTAAAGAGGGCTGAATAAATCTGGATGTTCTGAAAAAGCCTCACTTAATGAAGTTCCTTTTTTTAACATTGCAGAAATTTTACTTAATAACTTAGACAATGCAGGATGTGCATTAGATTGCATAATAATATCTATGCCTTTATCAACCCTCACACCGCTTTCAAGAAGTAATGCTAATTGTGAAGTAAAAAATTCTAACTCGTTAAGGCCTACAGAACTAGAAAACAAGCTCCTCCACGAGGTATTTGTATTCAACTCATTAAGCTCAATAGGTTGCAGCCCATCTGCTATTAGTTTTTTTTGTGCCGAAGTTTTGTCGATCGCTTCTATACTGCCAAGGTGCCGCTCACCTTGCTGATCTATAGCTTTATATTCAAAATCCATTAGCCAGCGACTCGTAATACTTCATCAATAGTCGTAACACCTAGTAGAACTTTATATAAACCATCTTGTAATAGATTACGTCGCTCTAGAGAGTCATTGTACTTTTGTGCTGTTGAAATAAATTGATCATTTTTTGGTATCTGTTTTATTTCGTCATCACATCGTAAATATTCATTAATTGCAATACGACCTCTATACCCTGAACCGTTACATTTGTCACAACCATTAGCTTTCAAAATAGTCACGTTTTCAAGCTTTGATTTATGCTGAATTTCATCTAATGGGTACTTTAGTTTGAGTTGTTCTATATTCTCTTCAGGAGTTGCACAATGATGGCATAATTTCCTCGCAAGTCGTTGAGCAACAACAGAAATTAACGCTGCATTTAATAAAAATTCTTCAACACCTAAATCCAGTAAACGCGTATAAGCACTTGCTGCATCATTGGTATGTACTGTACTAAAAACTAAATGGCCAGTAAGGGCAGATTGTAATGCAATTCTAGCAGTTTCCGCATCACGGATTTCACCAACCATAATAATATCAGGATCTTGTCGAACAATAGATCGAATACCAGCTGCAAAATCAAAACCAATATCAGGATTAACTTGAACTTGATTAACTCCATCAAGCTGGTATTCGACAGGGTCTTCTAGAGTAATGATTTTTACGTCAGGATTATTTAATTCATTTAAAAAAGTATAAAGAGTAGTTGTTTTACCTGAGCCTGTTGGCCCAGTTAGTAGAATAACTCCCGTTGTTTTCTTTAAGTCCTGTTGAATAAGTGTTTGGGTATCTTGAGACAACCCTAAAACTGACATATCATACTTAATAGATTCTTTACGAAGAAATCTCAGTACAATACTTTCACCATCATTTAAAGGTAAAGCAGAAACACGAATATCAAGCTCTTGATTGGCAATGCGCATCTCAATTTTTCCATCTTGAGGTCTGCGCTTTTCGGCGATATCCATACCCGATAGGATCTTTAAGCGAGTAGTTATAGGTAATTTCATTTTCGGTGATAAAGTTTCCACTTCATGTAATACACCATCAATTCTATACCGTACTCTAAATTTTCCAAGATGAGGCTCAAGGTGCATATCAGAAGCACCACGAGCTAATGCTTTAGTAATTAATGTATTTAATAAATTAACTGTTGGAGCTTCTAGTGCAAGTTCTCTAAGGCGAGCTTCTTCATCTCCACTGAGTTCTTCATTGTCAACCAATTCTTCGTCACTTGCCTGAATAGCAAAGAAAAATGTTTGTAAATCAGATTCTGTTGCAATAAAAACTTTAGCTTCTATACCACGCTTTTGTAGGTATTGAGCAACATCTAAATTTAAAGGATCTTTACAAGCTAGTGTCCAAAGTCGTCCATCGATGGTTTCTTCTTCAGATAACAAAAGCCAATCTTTAGATTTTAAGAAAAGTAAATCTTCGTTAAGGTAATCATCGGCTTTCCACTCTTGCCAATTATTTACATTAAACAGTGGTTGTTGGAGTATGTCACTATACAAGGGAGCTAAATCATCTTCCGTGAGACACCCCATGCTTACTAAGATTTGTTCTAAACGTCCGCCATTACGCGTTTGATACATTTTACCTTTATCAAGATCAGCTTGGCTGATCTTGAAACGTTTTTTTAATGTACTTGTTAATTCAATCATTGATGAATTACATCTGCACTTTCGTCTTCTCCACCTTCTTTTCCATCTAATCCATAAGATTTAATATCGTAAGGCATATTATTTGAGCCAGGTACAATGTAAATATATTCTTTACCCCAAGGATCTAGGGGGATCGCTTTTGGTAAATAAGGACCATCCCAACTAGGGTTATTACTAGAGCGTAACTCTTCTAAACTAGACGGTACCGTGCCAATATCAAGACGGTATGTATCAATGGCGGTTTCAAACATTTGCATTTGAGCTACTGCAGTCTTCTTTTTAGATGAGCTGACTTTAGAAAATAACTTAGGCGCAACAAGAGAGCCTAACAAGCCTAATATAATCAATACAATCATTAGCTCCATTAAGCTGAAACCTTTATTCTTATTTATTGAGTTTATCTGTAACATTTTATATCAACACTCTACAGTTATTTGAAAATATGACTGGGGACTTATAATCCATTAATTTTATCAACACACTTCCAACTTGTCGATAACCTAAATGTTTTACGATTTTTTTACTTTAACGTTGGGGTGAATAGTAGCCCATAAGTAAATGATAAAACACAAAAAACAATATAAATCCAGATAACATAATGACTTCTGAAACCTGAAAATATTCACCTATGAGACCTACCCCTGACATCGTTGCTGCAATGCATGAAATAATGACTAACGTTTTATGTGAGCTATAACCTATTCTTTGCAAGATATGATGTAAATGGTCTCTGTCAGGCTTAAACGGTGATCTACCGTTTTTATAACGCCGTACTACGATAGATAACATGTCCATAAGAGGTATGGCACATATCCATAATGCTGTTACAGGTCGAAAGGAAGTTAGATCACCTTGTGTTCCCATAGTCAATAACCATATAACACTTAAACCTACAAACATACTTCCAGCATCACCCATAAAAATCTTTTTAGTTTTTTTATCGATAAGCTTTTCAAAAACACCTAAATTAAACATCAAATAAGGAATTGTCGCTGTAGCTAAAATCAATGGATAACTTAAATAATCAGTTTGTCCGCTCATAACGAATAATATAGCAACTGAAGTAAAAGTATTTATGCTAAGACTACCAATTAATCCATCAATACCATCAATCATATTATAAGCATTGATAACAACAATTATTGCTACATAAGTAAAAATAATTCCTAATGGACCTAAAGTAATATTTCCAAATCCAAATAAGTTTCCTAAATTAGAAATATATCCACCGACGCCATAAATCATAAGACTTGCGATTATAATTTGACCAACTATACGAACACGTACGCGTAAATCAAACTTATCATCTAAAGCACCAATAAACACCATCATAGCTGATGCTATAAGATACATACGAAGTTCTTGAGTATTTGGTAACCACAGGAGACTAGCTGCTAAAACAGCTAAAAATATAGAAATACCGCCGATTAAAGGGATATGACCTGAGTGTTGCTTTCGCTCATTTGGCTTATCAACCAAACCAACTTCTATTGCAACAGGTTTGAAAAATTTTATAGCTAAAAAGGCAAAGCAAAAAGCTGTAACAGCTGAAGAAAATATGTACATGTTAATGTTCCAGTAACGTTCCAATTATGCTTACTGCTTATAAAGCTGGCTGTAGATATAGCTATTTTTCTGGCTAACTAGCCCGCCTCCTTTAATTAACAGAACAGTCCCTCTGTCACTTGAAGAGTTTAATACTATATAATAGCATTTTAAAAAATCAGCTTGAATCAAAGAACTTCTTTTGGATCAGATACTTCCATATGAAAGCGCAAGTTCGAGCCGAATTATACAAGACTTTACACCTTTATTACAGCATTAAAGATGTAATCTTATGTAATTTAGGCCTATTTAAATCATTTAGGTTAACCTTTCAAAATTAA